>CAMWUB010000170.1 GCA_947177345.1 uncultured Ruminococcus sp.
TTATTTTACTGTTCTGGACTGTGCTTTTTTTAGTACGGTCTGCTTTGCAATGCTTTCCGATTGGAAAGGATTTAAAATGAAAAAATTTAATTTAATGCTCTGTCTCGCTATGACAGGTGCAATTTTGACGGCTTGTGGCGATAATGATGAGAGTTCCACTCCGGAATCGTCCGTAGTAGAAACTCAGACAACAACCATGACTGAAGAATCTGAAACGGAATCCATAAAAACGGAAATTTCCGAAGAATCGGAAGAAACCGACGACGAAGAAAATTATAATACCGGTGATGCCTCTCTTGATAACGTAAGAAATCAGGACGGAATCGGCGATAATGAAATTCTTGTTGTAAGTTTCGGAACAAGTTTCAATGATAGTCGTCGGCTGACTATCGGAGCTATTGAAAACGCTCTTGAATCGGCTTTTCCTGATTTTTCGGTGAGACGTGGCTTCACTGCCAATATAATTATTGACCACGTTCAGCGTCGTGACGGAATACTTATCGACGATGTGAAAACCGCTCTTGAAAGAGCTGTCGAAAACGAGGTTAAAACCCTTGTTGTACAGCCGACACATCTCATGAACGGTTACGAGTATAACGATATTATCGACGAAGTGGCACAATATTCCGATGCTTTTGAAAGGGTTGTTTTCGGTGAACCTCTTCTTACAAGTGACGACGATTTCAGACGTGTGGAGCAGGCTATTGTTGATTGGACTTCCGATTATGACGACGGCAAAACCGCTATATGTTTCATGGGACACGGTACGGAAGCGGAATCGAATAAAATTTATCAGCAGATGCAGGATTTGCTGACCGCTGACGGTTACGAAAATTATTTCATTGGTACGGTAGAGGCAGAACCGTCACTTGAAAATGTCATTGAATCGCTGAAAAACGGCGATTATGAACGTGTTATATTAGAGCCACTTATGGTTGTCTGTGGTGACCACGCTAATAACGATATGGCAAGTGATGAGCCTGATTCATGGAAATCTGTTTTAGAGGCGGAGGGCTATGAAGTCGAGTGTATCATGAGGGGACTCGGTGAAAACCCTGATATTCAGCAGATTTATGTAGACCATGCTCAGACAGCTATTGATTCAATAAATTAAATAAATCCGGCGGAGGAGGGAAAAACTTTCTCCGCTATTTTTTGTGAGGTAATTATGAAAAAATTAATATGTTTACTTTTAATGCTTACAGCACTTGTTTCATGTGGTGAAACTCCTGAAAATTCGTCGGTTGAGGAAAGTTCACAGTCTGTAGTTGAAAATTCCGAATCTTCAGAAGAAAGTTCAGAAACTTCAGACGAAAATGCGGAATCTTCACATAAACATTCTGCATCTTCAGATGAAAATGAAGTTTCAGGTGAACCGATGACCTTAGCACAGACGAATGTAGTAGAAGAAGGAATGGTTCCCATATATGCCGACCAGCTCAGAGACGGAGTTTATCAGATTAAAGTACGCTCCAGTGCGTTTATGTTCAGGGTCATAAAGTGCGAACTTACTGTTGAAAACGGTACTATGTCGGCGTTAATGACTATGTCGGGAACAGGTTACACATGGGTATTCATGGGCGACAGGGAATCCGCCGAAAACGCTCCGGAAAGTGAATATATACCATATATCGAGGAAGACGGCGTACATAAATTCAGAGTACCTGTAGAGGCTCTCGACATGGGTATTCCGTGTGCTGCGTATGGTACTAAAAGGGATTACTGGTATGACCGTACTATTTTATTCCGTGCTGATTCGCTTCCGGAAGAGGCTTTTATAGATTCCGCAAATATTAACTCCGGAAATACTATAGAATCGCTCGGCATTGCGGACGGTGAATATACCGTTGAAGTCACACTGGAGGGCGGTTCAGGAAAAGCCGGAATAGCTCCGCATACACAGTTGACTGTTCAGGACGGTCAGGCAACTGCACGGATTGAATGGTCAAGTAATAATTATGATTACATGGTTATTGATGATGAACAATATCTGCCGTTAGAAGATACTGAAAATTCAACATTTGATATTCCGGTAAGTAAATTTGATATGAAAGTACCTGTTTCAGCGGATACCACTGCTATGAGTGTACCGCATGAAATCGAGTATACACTTTATTTTGATTCGTCAACAATAACTCCGCAATAATGAAACTATTTAAATTAATATTTATTTTAGTTCCGATTATGATTCTGTGTGCGTGTGATACCGGAAAAATTTCCGTAAATAAACAGTCTGGAACAGAAATCCCGCTTATGTATGCCGAACAGTTTTCATTATATGAAAATTCTGACGGTACGTATAATATAAATATTGCGGACGGTCAGCAATTTGTTTTTGTTCCGGACGGCACACAAAAACCTGAAAATACAGATATTCCGGTAATTTTCCAGACCAATAATATATATGTATCGGCATCATCAGCGGTTGATTTATTCGACGGTATCGACGCACTCGGAAATGTAAAAATGACTTCTACAAAACTGAATGACTGGAGACTTCCGGCAGTCGAAAAGGCTCTTGAAAACGGTGAAATTATGTATGTCGGAAAGTATAACGCCCCCGATTATGAAGCGATAATTTCAGGTGATTGCGGTCTTGCGATAGAATCCACTATGATTTATCATAGTCCGGAGACTAAGGAACAACTTGAAAATCTTGGTATTCCGGTAATTGTGGAACGTTCCAGCTATGAAACTCATCCGTTAGGACGCTTGGAATGGATTAAATTTTATGGGCTTATTACCGGAAATTATCAGCGTGCTGTTGATTTTTTCGACGAAAAACTAAAAATTTTTGAGCAGGTAGTCACCGGAGAAGTTCCGGAACAGAAACCGGTTATAGCATTTTTCTATATCACCAGTAACGGAACCGTAAACGTCCGTAAATCCGGCGACTACATTTCAAAGATGATAGAACTTGCTGGCGGTACGTATGTTTTTACCGGAGAAGACCTCGGAACTGATAAAAATGCTTTGTCCACGTTCAATATGGATATGGAAACTTTTTACAAAAAAGCTCATGATGCGGATATAATCATTTATAACAGTACTATCGACGGTGAACTTGAAACTCTCGGACAGCTTACGGAAAAAAACGGACTTCTGAACGATTTCAGAGCCGTAAAAAATGGCAATGTCTGGTGTACCAGTAAGAATACATTTCAGCAGACTACCGGCGTATGCGATATGATACAGGATTTTCACCGGATTATAACCGGTAATACTGAAAATCTTGCTTTTCTCAGAAAACTTGAGTAAAAAACAGGGGGAATGTCCATGAAAAAGAAAGTCCGATATATAGCCGTATTTTCAGGGATTTCTTTCGGACTGGCAATATTATTTTTTGTAAGTCTCGCCTGCGGAAGCGTTAAATTTTCACTTAAGGAAATAACGGAAATATTTTCCGGAAAAGGCGATATTACAGGAAAAAATATAATATTTCAGATAAGACTTCCACGAGTTATAGCCTCGGTATTACTTGGTGGTGCGTTATCGGTATCAGGATTTCTGTTGCAGACTTTTTTTTCAAATCCGATAGCAAGCCCTTTTGTCCTCGGAATATCTTCCGGTGCAAAGCTTGCAACAGCTGTTGTAATGATATTCTGTACCGGACGGGGTATAATTTTCGGTTCGGTATCGCTTGTTGTTTCGGCATTTGTGGGGGCTATGTCAGTGACCGGTTTCATACTTGGAATTTCCGGACGTATAAAAAATATGTCTGTACTGGTTGTATGCGGAGTAATGGTTGGCTATATATGCACGGCGGTAACGGATATAATGGTAAATTTTGCCGACGATTCAAATATAATAAATCTCCATAACTGGTCAGTCGGAACATTTTCCGGTACGGACTGGGGTGATATAAAAGTAATAACCCTGATAGTTTCTGTCTGTGTATTGTTGACTTTTCTGCTGTCGAAACCAATGAACGCATATCAGATAGGCGAGGGCTATGCCATAAATATGGGCGTAAATGTGAAATTATTCCGGCTGGAGATAATATTGTTATCAAGTATATTATCGGCGTGCGTAACCGCATTTGCAGGGGTTGTATCGTTTGTCGGGATAGCTGTTCCGCATATAGTCAAGTCGCTTTTCGGAACGGCGAAACCGATAATTATAATACCGGCGAGTTTTCTCGGCGGAGGAGTTTTCTGTCTGTTATGCGACCTAATCGCACGTACTTTATTTGCCCCCACGGAGCTGGGAATAAGTTCAGTGACGGCTGTTTTCGGAGCTCCGGTAGTTTTATGGGTGATGCTCGGCAAAAAGCGGAGGGCAGTTGTATGAGTGTACTGAATACTGAAAGACTTTCGGTAGGGTACGGAAAAAAAATAGTTGTAGGAAATATAACATTCCGGATAAAACGTGGTGAAATTCTTACACTTATCGGTGCGAATGGTTCAGGAAAATCAACCATTCTGAAAAGTATTCTTATGCAGTTGAAAAAAATTTCCGGAAATATATACATAGAAGACATAAATTTTGAAAAAATTACAGTTCCTGAACTTGCAAGGAAAATATCAGCGGTCATGACGGAACGCATCACGCCGGAATTGATGACCTGTAGTGAAGTAGTCGAATCCGGACGATACCCTTATACAAATAATTTAGGTATTCTTTCGGCGGAAGACCACAAAAAAGTACGTGAAGCTATGGAACTCGTCGGTGTTGAAGACCTTGCTTTTACATCATTCAGTCAGATTAGCGACGGACAGCGACAACGGATAATGTTAGCGAGAGCCATATGTCAGGATACTGAAATACTTATCCTCGATGAGCCGACTTCTTTTCTTGATATACGT
>CAMWUB010000171.1 GCA_947177345.1 uncultured Ruminococcus sp.
GAAGAAACCTGTCTTGCACCGTCAGCGAGATTTCCGGCTGAATAAGACTGGTATTCTTTCGAGATATTGCCTACAGCTTTAAGACGTTCTATCAAATCATTTACTTCATTATGATACAAGTCATTTATTTTATCAACAGCTTCTGTCCTGAATTTATTCATTCCGTCGTCTAAATCCTTTGCACCGTCTTTCAGTTTTTTAATTCCGTCTGTAAGTTCATTACTACCGCTTTTCAGTTCGCCGATACCATTATATAATGTCTGTCCGCCACCTGCAAGTTTTTCCGCACCGTCGGATAACTGTAATGCAGAATTATAAAGTGTCTGTGTACCCTCAGAAAGTTTTGTACTGCCGTCGGTAAGCTGTACAAGACCATTATCAAGAGAATCTGCTCCGGCTGAAAGTCTTGAAATACCATCACAAAGTGTTACACTTCCGTCGGTGAGCTGTGTAAGACCATCCACAAGTACAAATGAACCGTCTTTCAACTGTAATATACCGTTATTCAGACTATATGCACCGGCAGAAAGTTCAGAAATACCGGCTGTAAGCGAATCCAGACCGCCGGATAACTGTTTACTTCCGGAATCCAGAGAAATCATACCTTCATTGAGTGCATCAGCTCCGGAAGAAACCTGTCTTGCACCGTCAGCGAGATTTCCGGCTGAATGGTATAACTGTTCTGTTCCGGCGGAAAGCATTTTACTTCCGTCATTGACCTGTATAAGACCGTCTGAAAGAGACTGTAAACCCTGATTAAGATTATCCGCACCATTCTGTAAGGCAGTAATACCATTTTTCAGAGAACCACCATTTTTCATAGATTCTGAAATCTGTTTCTGACCTGTAATTGTCTGCTGAAGTGTATCAATTGCAACGGAAAGCTGTTCAGAGGGCGATGACTGATAAGCTGTCTGTAATGCATTAAGAATCTGTTCATTAGCTTTGATTGTAGAATCCAGTGAAGAACTTGCATTATCCAGCCCCACAGAAACCTTTTCAAGACCGTTTCCGAGTACAACCGCACCGTCATTCAGACTATCCGCACCTGATTTAACAGCGTCAATTCCTGCTGAAAGATTACTGGCAGAAATATAAATCTGTTCCGCACCGTTGCAGAGCATCTCAGAACCGTCTGCCAGTTCGGAAGAACCTTTTTTTAATTCCGCACTGCCTTTTGCGAGAGCATCTATACCTTGTGTAAGATTTTCTGCACCTTGTGTTAATGTGTCCGCACCGTCTGTTACCTGTACAAAACCATTGACAAGACTTTCTGAACCGTCTGCCACCTGTGATATACCGTTTATTAAAGGTTCTGCCCCCTCTTTTGCGGAAATAAGACCATTTTTCAGAGATTCCGAACCGTCAGAAACCTGTGAAAAACCGTTCACTAATGTACCTGAACCGGATTTTACTTCTGAAATACCGGCAGACAATGTTTTTGTTGAATCGGCAAGAGTTTTAGCACCGTCAGCAAGTTTATCAGAACCGTTATTCAATTCGTCAGTACCGTCACGGAGTTCACCTGCTCCGGATAGAAGTTTGTTTATACCGTCTGTCAGATTGCCTGTACCGTCATTTAATTTGTCCGTACCGTCAAAAAGCTTTGCTGTACCGTCGCATAAATCGCTTACAGCCTGATTCATTTCATTAAGTTTCTGTTCTATCTCGTCAAGAGAATCTGTTTCGCTGAAATCAAAATTATTGAAAATTTCATTGGAAACAACTGTTATTGAACTGTTGATTGAAAAATTAACAACATCTGCTTCAATGGTAACACTTTCCGGAATTTCAATATTTATATTTTCGTTTTCCTGTAATCCAAGATTGTGAGATAATCCGGGGAATGCTATTCCGGCAACAATAAGTTTTTCACCGTCAGAAATTATTTTACCGTTTGTCACCTCAACATTATTGAAAATATCAGTATCAAGAATTGTAGTTGTTGCCGTCATAAAGGGTACGTACATTTCAGTGTTTTTACCGTTTATTTTTTTGGTAGCAGTCTGATTATTGGTGTAAATCCATTCAATAACGAGGTGTCCGCTTTTACCCTTTATGTCATCTGGCTTGCATTCCACACCATCGAGAAGATAACGTACATCAACGGAAACAGGCAAATCCGCTTTTGAATGACCTTTATAATAAATATCATTGCCGTTGGCTTTCCATTCGAGTACAGAACCGTCAGTATTGAATGTTTCGTTGCCTTTTACGTTCACAATATCGGATAAGCCTGACATATCAGAAATATCAGTTTCCGCCATAGGATTTTTTAACCAGTCACTTACGATAATATCACGTATATCTGCATTGTTTCCGCACAGAACATAGACTGTTTCATCTTTGAAAATATTTCCGTCTGTTGCAACTCTCTGAACGGATTCCGTTATAACTTCACCTGATTCTGATTCCGGAGCAGGTTTACTCGCAAATGCAGAACTTGTTTTCTGTTGATAAGCATAAAATCCGGTAGTTCCGGCGGAAATCGTCACCGCCATTACACACGCTATAATTTTTTTATAATTTTTCATAATAATTTACTCCTTTCAGAATTAATTAACAGGATTTTCCGGTCTGAATCCCATACTTGTTTTACAGATAATCTTATCAAGTAACAGGAACATCGATGGCAATACAGTCAATACTACTACCATTGAAACCAATGCACCTCTTGCGAGAAGCATACACAATGAAGAAATCATACCTATTTCAGATACAACCGCTACACCGATAGTTGCCGAAAAGAATCCGAATGCTGAAACCATGACGGACTTTATAGAAGTATATAAAGCAATTCCGACGGCTTCATGTTTATTTTTACCGGAATGACGTTCTGTACGGTAACGGGTTGTCATTAAAATAGCGTAATCAACAGTTGCACCTAACTGAATTGTTCCGATAACAACAGAGGCTACAAACGGCAGTGAATCGCCTAAGTAATATGATGAGCCAAGATTAATCATAATGGCAAGTTCGATAACGGCTACCAGTATAACCGGAATTGTTACTGAACGGAATGTAAATGCGATAATCACAAAGATAATCAAAATAGATAAAATACTTACAACTGTAAAATCGTGATTTGTAATTTCAATCAGGTCTTTTGTTGCAGGAGCTTCACCAATCAACATACTTGTATTGTCATATTTACGTGCAATTTCACTTAATTTTTCAACCTGTCCGTTTACTTCGTCTGATGCCACCTTATATTCAGAACCTATCATCATTAACTGCCAGTCACCGCTTTTTAAAGTTTCCTTTGCCTTTTCCGGAATAACTTCATCAGGGATAGCCGTTCCGACAATTGAATTGAAACTCAATGTAAACTGTACACCGTCAACCTGTTTGATTTCGTCAAGCATTTCAGTTACTGTCTTTGCGTCTAAACCGGAGCTGGCAAGTAACATATGTGTACTGTTCATACCGTATTCTTCCGCAAGTTTTTCATTGGCGGTCATACTTTGCAGATATGCGGGCATAGTACTGTCAAGATTATAATATACATCGTAATTATTATAACCATACAGCGACGGAAACAATATTACTAATCCTGCTGTGAAAAACAATACCGAATGTTTTATTATAAATTCTGTTGTTTTATTAAATTCCGGTATAAAATCTCTGTGGGAAGTTTTTTCAATAGCCTTGTCAAAAATAAGTATCATTGACGGAAGAACCGTTACACAGGCAATTACGCCGAATACAACACCTTTTGCCATGACAATTCCTAAATCAAGTCCTAATGTGAAACTCATGAAACACATGGCAAGAAATCCGGCAACTGTCGTAAATGAACTGCTCACAACTGAACCGACTGTCAAGGAAATAGCCCGTGCCATTGCCTCGTTTTTATCCGGATATAGTTTCTGCTGTTCCTTGTAACTGTGCCACAGAAAAATTGAATAGTCCATTGTAACACCTAACTGTAATACCAGTGCTAACGCCTGTGTCATGAAAGAAATTTCACCGAAAAAGAAATTAGTGCCTAAATTCCATGCAATAGCAAGACCGATACTTAACATAAAAAATAATGGTATCAGAAAAGTATCCATTGTGACAGCTAATATGAGGCTTGTTAAAATAACTGCAACTCCTGCATACATGAGGGTTTCACTTTCGGAAAGATGTTTCATATCTGTAGTGACTGCTGACATACCACTTATGAAACATTGTTCAGATGTGATTTCACGCATTGTATCAATAGCCTGAAGTGTACCGTCGGCGGAAGTGGTATCATCAAAAAATACAATCATCATTGTTGAATTTCCTGAATTGAACAGCTTATAATATTTTTCAGGAAGTACTTCCTTTGGTACAGAAATATCTGCAAGGGAATCATACCAGAGTACTTCTGCTACGTGGTCAACACTTTCAAGCTGTTCCTTGACTTTTTCAACATCTTTGTCAGGCATTCCCTCTATGATGACGAACGAAAAACCACCTTTTCCGAATCCGTCTTTAAGTATATCCTGACCTTTCATTGTTTCAATATCTTCCGGAAGATAAGACAGTAAGTCATAATTTACCCTTGTATTCATATAACCCAACATACAGGGAATCAGCATGAAAATACCGATAAATAAAATAAGTACTTTATTCCTGACTATCTTTTCACCGAATCGCAACATAATATTTCATCCTTTCTGTTTTTTTATAATATTATTATATTCAAAAAATGACCAATAGTCAATATTTATTTTAAAAAATAATGACCGATAGTCATTATTTTGTATGAATGCACAAAAACCTGCTGGATAGTTTATGACTATTGGTCAATTTTTAAG
>CAMWUB010000172.1 GCA_947177345.1 uncultured Ruminococcus sp.
GTCATATACCATAAACTTAAAAAGATTAAGAATTTTAAGAATTTCCGGCATATCAATGATACCAAACGATTTTTTAGCCCAGTATTCAACATAATCTTTCAGCAAAGTTGTCCGGACTTTCGGAACGTCCCGCATTTCAATGTAGAATGCCTTTATTTTTTGTTTCAGTTCTTCTTCAGATTTTGCATATATTTTCTTTTCTTTGCCAGCGGTTTCCTTTTTTGAAAATGAATACATATAGTAAAAATTACCGCTCTGTTCAATAATTTTCACCTTTTTTTTATCAAATTTATCTTTATCTGCCATTTTAGATTCCTTTCATATATATTTATTATTTTTTAATCAGACTTTTGTAAAATTTATCGTCATGACCGTAAAGGGTTTTGAGTTCTTCAATGTCCGCACCGTTTTTAATGGCATCTGCCAGATACGAACAGTGCAGGGAAAGGGGAGTTATACTGCGTGAAATTCCGGATTTTTCTGCAATGTTCTTCAGGAAGTTTGCCGCAGGATAAAATGTAGTCTTTTTTCCTCGTGCGTTGGTAAAAAGATAGCCCTCTGAATTATTCTTCAGGTAATTCCGGATTATATTTTCTTTCTGTTCCGGATTTTTATAAAGTATATCGCTTTCACCGGCTTTATCGGCGAGGCGTTCCTTAAGCCATTCCAGACATTCAGGGCATATAGGAACGGTCTTTCCTTTCACATTCACAGCACTGTCATCAAGCTGTATGTCATGATTACGGATTTCAAAAATATCATTCAGATAGATTCCTGTATGCAGTGCAAAGATAACCACAAATGCATTATTACTGTTCCGTGAACCAAGACACTGAATCATAAGAGTTTCCATTTCATTTTCTGATAATAATATTCTTTCATATTTATTTTTGACTTTTTTAATATCCGGAATCTGTATGCTGTTCAAATCAGGGGTCTTTATGCCTATATGATTGAATGACTGAAAAATTTCCGTAAAAATTTCATGAAGTCTGATTATTTCTTCACTGCTGTGCAGTGCAGTAAGTTTATTGTAATAACTCTGAATATCTTCCGCCGAAAGTTCAGTAATATTGCGGTCTATCTCAGAGCCTGAAGTTATAGTCCTTATAAATAACAGGTCTGATTTCATTTCTATGGGATTGCCTATACAAAGCTGTCCCTTGAAATAAAAATTGATATAGTCATTGAGTACATTGTTTTCCGGAAAAGATGTCATTAAATACTTCAGTCTTTCGTCTTCGGTATGCTGTAACTTTTCCCAGAGTTCTTCTTCAGTGGGAGCGTAGAAGCGTTCACGTTTGCCGTAAAGATTCCATTCCATTTCATAGAAATAGTAAAATCTGTCTTCTGTTTCGATTTTTTTGATTTTATAGTTCTTTTTTTTCATATTCTGATTTCCTTTCGGTATTATTTCATATAATTATTATAATACAATCCGGAAAGTTTGTCAATTTAAATTCAGGATATTTTTTCTGATTTTTTAAGTTTATCAATTAATTTATTAAATAATTTATAATATATAATTATCAGTCATTGATATAATATTCCAAAGAAAGTTTATGTAGTTCTTTAAAGCGTTCACGTAATTCTGACGGTGCTATAATTTCATCATCACTTCCGAATTTAATGAAATACTGATAAATCTGCTGTTGTGTACATTCAAATGTAAGATAAATATCACCCGATTCTGTTTTATTTATTATGCATTCCGGATTGATACATTTAGGACGGTTTGAAAAATAGTCAACCGCAATCCCACTGGCTTTAGACGGTGAGTTAAGGGTGATGAATGTACTTGACAAAAAGCAGATATTTATGATATAATCAAAAAAAGGTTTTCAAAAGCTGTTCGTAAAACAGCAGTACCGCAGGGACTGCGGAAAGGGTTCACCTCATAAAAAAACTATAGCCTTGGAAACTGATGTCTGTAAAATGCAATCCTTTTCAGGTTAGACGGTGGGTAGTTCACAAAGTATCATAGTTGTATAAGAAATTTCCGTAACTGGACAGCACATAATAAGTTTCATGCTGAAAATAAAAGAAGACTTACCGGTGAGCAGTTCGCACTTTTGTTCTGTATAGCCATGAGAACTTATTTTGCACCTGAGGCTTTTTCTTCTGAATTATCAGAATATGAAAAGTTATATGATTTTAATTCTGCCAATAATGTTGAAAAGTCAGCACTGTCATAAAAATTTATGAAAATCTGGCTTGAAATCAGTCAGAATGTCGGTTTAGGAAAATCTTCACTTTCTTTAGATACTGCATTAAGAGAATACGGAAAAATGGAATCTGCTGATATGCTTCCGTACCACCTGTTTTTGCCATTATGGTGCAGTGAAGTTGTTATTGATTCAGAATTATTGAGTAAAAATGCTGATAATTCTGTTGCCAGATATACTATCAGTAAGGGTAAAATTGATGATATATGCAAAGAAATCCGAACAGATGATACTAATTCCATGTTTATGTTATATAGCTACAGATTTATATTATCAGATTAATTATGAAAGGAAGTTGTTAAAATGAACAAAACTATAAGAGTTATATATAACTCGGATACACTTAAGACATCCATTACAATTGATGGCAAATCTTTTGATACGTCGAGAATAAACGGTATAGAAATTTCCTACTGGGCTTATCCGTTTATGATTCGTAACGTGCATTGGAAAGGTTTCTATGATGAAATGGTGGGGGCTCTTGATGGTGAAAAAGCATTTAACCTTGTCTTTGAGGGTTCAGAAAAGGCTCTGAATGAACTCAGAGAATCATTGAATAATTTTCCGGTAACAATTATTTCCGAAGAAAACAGCGTTATTGTAAGATACGACGAAAATAATCTTACTACTGAAATAACTGTCAACGGCAAATCTTTTGATACTTCAAGAATATACGGTATAGAAATTGTTTACTGGGCATATCCGTTTATGATTCGTAATGTGCATTGGAAAGGTTTCTATGATGAAATGGTGGAGGCTCTTGACGGTGAAAAAGAATTTAACCTTGTCTTTGAGGGTTCGGCGGAATCTCTTGTTGAATTGAAAGAGGCTCTGAAAGATAAACCGGTAAAAGTTATTGCCGGTGAAAGTTCCATTAAACCGATAACAATTATTTCGGGTGAAAGTTTCATAGATAATAGTTCCAAGGATAAGCTAAGACAGGCTGAAGATTTATTCATACACGGTAATTTTAAATCGGCTTTTGAGATGTTCAGCAATCTTGCAGATGCCGGAAACGGCAGGGCTATGTATTTTTTAGGTGAATATTATGCACATGGCATATATGGCATAGAAAAAGACGAAGAAAAGGCTACATACTGGAGAGCAAAAGGGGTAGAAACCGGTGACCCTCTGGCAAAGCTTAATGCCTCTTACATTTTTAAAAATGGTTCGGAAGAACAAAAACAAATCTTAAAGGAAATGTTTCCGATAGTAAAAGCTATGGCTGAAAACGGTGACATTATTGCACAGAATGAAATCGGAAATTGCTATTTCTTTGGTTGTGGAGTAGAACGGGATTGCAAAAAAGCTGTAGAGTGGTGCAGAAAATCCGCTGAGCAGGGTTATTTCAAGGCACAGGGTAATCTTGGAGCTTACTATTACTTGGGTGTTGGAGTAGAACAGGATTATAATAAAGCTGTAGAATGGTACAGAAAATCAGCTGAACAAGGTGGTGCCTTGTCACAATGTAATCTTGGAAATTGTTATAAAAATGGTCAGGGAGTAATTAAAGATTACAATAAATCTATAGAATGGTACAGAAAATCGGCAGAGCAGGGTTATGCCTTAGCACAGGGCAATCTTGGAACTTATTATTACTTGGGTATTGGAGTAGAACAGGATTATAATAAAGCTGTGGAATGGTTCAGAAAATCCGCTGAGCAGGGCGATAGAATTGCACAGAGTAATCTTGGATATTGTTATCAAAATGGTTGGGGGACAAAACAGGATTACAATGAGGCAGTGAAATGGTACAGAAAATCCATCGAACAAGGTTATGACGAGGCATATTATAATCTTGGCTGGTGTTATCTTTATGGATTGGGTGTAAATGAAAACGAGAAGAAAGCTAAGGAACTTTTTCAGAAAGGTGCTTCCCTCGGTAATGAGGATTGCAAAGAAGCATTGGAAACAATAAAATAATTATTTTTAATAAAAACCGTTGTCTTCCGGCTTTAATCCGGTTAACAGCGGTTTTATTGTATAAATAAAATACTTGATAAATCCTTAAACAGATGATATAATAAATATCAGGAATAAATTATATTATCCGGAGGAGATGACATTTTTCTTGAAAACTATTGCAATAATCGACGACGATATATATATAAATGCCATGTTATCCGAACTTCTCGGAAAAAATAACTATAATACTATCAGTGCGTATTCCGGCACGGAGGCTATTTACGTGCTTTCAGAACATACCCCTGACCTCATACTTCTTGACTTGATGCTCCCCGGTCTTTCCGGCGAAAGACTTCTTACGGAAATGAAAGATATTCCGGTAATAGTCATGAGTGCCATAGCCGATATTGACAGTAAAGTGAAACTGCTTCTTGAGGGGGCTTCGGATTATATTACAAAGCCTTTCGATACCAAGGAACTGCTGGCACGTATCGCTGTACAGTTAAGAAACGTTTCGGCGGAAAAATCAGGTATTCTTGAATTTTCAGATATTGTCATGAATACCAGAACCCACGAACTGACAGTTGAAAACAATCCGGTCAGACTCAATAAAAAGGAGTTCGCAATATTAAAGATTAA
>CAMWUB010000173.1 GCA_947177345.1 uncultured Ruminococcus sp.
GTATCGGGTTCGGAGGGGTTTTGTTTTCAACTGCTTTTCCGGAAATTCTTGTCTGTGAGTATTCTTGCGAATATCAGACCTAACGGTAACGAGATTACTATAAACAACGCCTTTGTAAGCCATAACGCACCGGTCTGAAGTTCGTTCAGGGCTATGTAATATACTCCCTTATACATGAACATTCCCGGAATCATTATTACTATTGACGGCACTGTGAGGGTTATTCTCGGATAGCCTACTTTTTTCTTCAGTGCAGACGCTAATAATCCGGCACATAACGCTCCTACAAATGCTCCCACACTGACCGGTATTGACGTAAAATCAAGTAATTCAAGACGGATTGTATTTACAATCATTCCGATTATTCCGGCAGTAAGTGCCATTTTCCTCGGACTATTGAACATAAGCGAGAATCCGTATACACCACAGAAACTTGTAATAAGTCTCAATACGAGTTTCAATAACGGTTCTATTTCCATTTCCACGAACTCCGACGGGTGAAATTTGAATATAGTCGCCGTAATCCAGCCCGTAAGGGTCGCCATTGCTATTATAAGTAAAGCATATGTTATCCTCTCGATACCGGAACGCAAATCGAGTTTGGCAATGTCGATACCACCGGTTATAAGCGGAAACCCTGGTATAACAAACAGCATTGAACATATATATCCGGCCTGGTGGACACTCGAAACTCCTATTAATACTTCAGCTATTTCAAGGCATATCATGTATACCGAGCAGGCAACCGCTACACCGGCGGTTACATTCGCAAGGAGCGTTATATGTCTTTCGAGTAGTTTTTTCCGGATAAAGTTTCCGACACCTGCTCCGAAAAATGCACAAATCATCTCGACTACTCCGCCACCTAACAGGAACGTAAACGCACAACACGCTATCGCCGAGGCAAGCCCTAAATTCCATGCGTTGTAATTCGCAGGCATCTCCTGAAATTTATCAAGTATATGGTGAAACTGTTCAACGGAATATTTTTCCGCTCTTTCCTGAAAACCGTCCGCAAACTCTTCGAGATAGTTCAGACGGTCTGTATTAACGCCGGTTGTGTTTATCGACAAGGCATTTGTATATGTCTCACCGTTTCCGATACAAGTATAGGCTATCGCAAGAAGTCCTATATCGGCATTACACGTAACGCCTAAAGCTCTTGCTATCTTGTTCATAGAGGCTCTCACACGCCACGCACCCGTACCCACTGACAGCATCATAAGCCCTAAACGTCCTATTAATGTAGCCTTTTCTTTCAGCGAGGCGTTTACTGCTGGTACTGGGTTTTCACTTTCTATGATTTCATGCCATGCTATCGGCATATGTTGTTTTCTGAACTGGCTCATTTAATCATACCACCTAAATAAAAAATTTCATATAGATTATATCATTTCCGGAAAGAAAAATCAATTGACGGTATAAAAAATATCCCTCGTCAAGTGAGGGATATTATTGTATATTATGACAAAAATTATTTTTTTGTATCTCGTATGTTAATTTTTTGCGTTTCGCTTGTGAGATATTTAAAAAATCCCATACAACCGGATTCAATATCATTGTAAGCTGTCCGGAAATCTCCTGTATACCATGGGTCATCTACATCGGCGGAACTTCCGGCAAATGTAAGGAGTTTATATATTTTCTTATCGTCGCCGAGAATTTTTTTCATATTACGTATATTAGCGGTGTCCATGCCTATGAAGTAATCGTAATTTCTGTAATCAGATTTTTTTAACTGTACGGAAAGTTTTCCGTCACATGATATACCATGTTTTTTCAGTTCAGCTTTTGCCGGTGGATATACCGGACTTCCAACGCCGTTATAGTGGATTGTTTCCGAACTCGTCGCTCCTGACGTGATATGAAATTTATCATGTAATCCGGCATCATTGACGAGTTTTTTCATTATAAATTCCGCCATTGGTGAACGGCATATATTTCCGTGACATACAAACATTATGTGTATTATAAAAATTACCTCCTTAAAAGTATTCAGCAGTTTTTGTCATGAGTGTTTCAGCAGATTCTTCCGGAGTGGCTTTATCATAGATAACATCATTACACGCTGAAAAAAAGTCATCTATAAGACTGTTATTTTCTAAAACCGGTGCGAGTTCCGCTAACTGACAGCCATCCATTTTCTGCGATGCCTCGTACTGTATACCATAAAGCATATAATTTTTTTCGATAGTCTTCTTTGCAGAGGTACTTAATGGTATACCCTTTTCGACACCCTGAAGTTCCGCCATTTCCGGACTGTTCATAAGGAAATCAAGCAATAATCCGGCTTCTTCGGGGTGCTGAGTGTTTTTGCTTACTGCATACATGGTAGCTGGTTTAGCGTACCAACCTTCGCCGACGTTGTTTCCGTCGAGAGTTGTATAATCTGCTGTGATTATATTTTTGCCGTCCTCAATCATAGTACCGAAATAGTTAGTTGCATCGCTTACCCACGCTATCGAACCCGCATAAGTTTCTTTGGCTATTTCCTTATTATCATAGTATTCAAGCTGAGGTATAACGCTTCTGTCAATGAGTTCTTTGTAAAATTCAATCATATTCTGAAAGTCTTCCGCTTTGAAGTTTAATTTGTTGTCTTTTATTATTTTCTTACCTGTTATCTGTTCGGTATGGGCTATCAGATACAGCCATATTGATTTAGATGCACCACTCATAGGGTATACACCGTCTTTTTTCATGACATCAGCGGATTTAAATAAATCGTCCCATGTTTTCGGAGTGTCAAGACCGTATTTATCATAAATATCTTTATTTATATAGACCGTTTCGGCGTTCATAGCTATCGGAACAGCGTTCAGCCGGTCATTTTTTATACCATATTCAAGAACATCGTCGGAAAAATTGGATATATTGAATTTTTCCAGTTCGTTTATATCATAATAACCCTCGCCGTCCTCGGAGTACTGCGAAAGCCAGCTAAAATTTATCTGCATGACATCGGCTTCTGTATTTGAACGCATCTGAATTTTACTTCTTTCCTCATAGCCCGACCACTCGGAATAACTACAGTTTACCTTTATATCCGGATATTTTTCTTCAAATAGTTCTACAGCTTTTATAGTATATCTGTTACGTGCATCTGTACCCCACCATGAAAGATTTATTTCAGTCTGTTTTTCCTGTTGAGTAACAACAGATTCACTACCGGAGCAGGCGGAAAACGATATTAAAGCGATACCACCTATAATTGCCGGTATTATGCGGAAAACTTTCATATAAAGTACCTCCTTAGTCATAGATTACAAAACTGTCCGTACCGTTTTTCTGTGCGGTGAATAGTGCTATATAAGCACAGTCAAATAACTTGTCTGCTGTAGTGGCATTATCAGGTGATACCGCTGTGCCGATACTTACAGTTACAGGAAAAATACCCCTGTCTGTCTGAAGATTACTTCTGAAGTCTGTACATACTTCAGCACATTTCCGTGAAAGTGTTTTGCGGATAGCCATATTATCCCTTTCCGATACATTCATGAGAACCGCAAAAGTATCTGTATTTATTCTGCCTATACAATCGGCTTTCGGGAAAAGTTTCTGAATTGTATTCACAAGCCTGCTCACATTACCCTCGGCGTAACTTCTTCCGAAATTATAAATCATTTCACCGTAATGGTCAATATCAATCAGTATCATTGTATACTTATTTTTTGTATCTGAAATAATTTCGTCAGTTTTTTCAATGAACGCACCTCTTGTAAGTGCGGAGCTGTATTCCTCATCGCAGGTATCTTCATTGAGATTTGCGGCGACTATACGGGCAGGGTCTGCTAATTTAGATGTGAAGAATATTCCGATAAGAACCGCTATTATTGCTGAAATTCCGGCAACAAGATAAATATATATCTGCATCTGATTTTTTTCTTTCATGATTATTTCAGTAGGTATCGAACAGACTACATACCAGCCGACATTACATGAATTTACAGTAGTAAGATATTTTTCACCTAATATTGTTGAGGCATCTTTTCCCTCAACCTGCTGACCTATTTCAAACGGCAGATTTTTTCCGGTTTCGTCCTTTTCTGTGGAGTTCATTATTATGTATTTCTGGTCTGTAAGACGTATAGTCATACCGTTATCGGCTTCGGAATTTCTTATTACGTCTGAAAGTTCGGAAGTATATATTGATATTACAAGTAATGCGTTATCGTGTATGTACTTGACATAGTAAATACGGTCATAGTCATCACGATAACCTGTATACCAGCCATCACGGGTACGGTTATTTGTAATCATTTTTTCAAATTCTTCAAACATATTATCCGTGAAAAGACTTTTAGTACCTTTTGAAATATTTCCGATAGTCTCATTATTACGGTACACTATACCATAATCAAGAAAGTTTTCCATAAGACATATACCGGCGAGTTGGTCTGATATGTATTTTTCCGTGTTTATCGCCTCATATTCGTTTTTTTGCTTGTCGGTGGTGTCGTATGTGTATGCCTCGTCGATTGAAAACGCAAGTGTAGCATTATTTTCAAGCCGTGAAAGGTAATTGTTAAGATTTATATTCAACTGTGTATTAAGTGAAGTAGTCATAGTACTTACCTTATTTTTCAGAACTTTTTCACTTGTATTCACGGCAAATAATGTTACACCTATTATTGTGGTAAGAATTATTACAGCATAGCCGATAATCATTGAAATACGCATATTATGTATTTTCATAATTCCGTATGCACGTTTTTCTTTTCGGTTCATAGATATTCCCCCTTGTTTGAATTACTATAATATAATAT
>CAMWUB010000174.1 GCA_947177345.1 uncultured Ruminococcus sp.
CGTGAACTTCATGACTATTAAGGGAGGATTAAATGGCAAAATACAAAACAGTAAGAAAAAATAAAAAAAAATCCGGCGGAATTTTAAAGACTTTCATAGGTGACGCAAAACAAAGTGACATGAGCCTGTCATTTTTCGCATATGTCATGATACTTATTGTTGTAGGACTTGTTATGATGTCATCTGCAAGTTATGCATGGGCTTACAGTGAACACGACGGCGACGGTCTTTTCTATGCAAAGAATCAGCTGAAAAATGCTCTGATAGGTTTTATTGCGATGATATTCTTCATGAAAATGGATTACCATAATTTCAAGAAGTTGAATTTTAAATTTACTAAAAAACTTAATATTGCCAGTCTGCTTTATTTTATAGGAATCGTTCTTCTTATACTTGTACTTGCTATCGGTAACGACGAGGGCGGTTCAATGGGTGCTAAGCGTTGGCTTGATATAGGACCTATCAACCTGCAACCGTCAGAAGTCGCAAAACTTGCTATTATAATATTCTTTGCCTACAGTATGGAAAAAGACGGCGAAAAAATGGATACATTCAAGACCGGTATCATAAAATATGCTGTCTATATGGGTGTATACGCCGGACTTCTCTTCTTTGAACCACATCTTTCCGGTATAATACTTATTGGCTGTATATCAATAGCAATGATATTATGTGGCGGTGCGAACAGAAAACAGTTTGTTTTGTTAAGTCTGATTGCAGTAGTTTCCGCTGTGAGCGTGATAGGCTATCAGGCATCTGTTCCGGATAGTTACGTACAGACCCGTATAAAATCATGGCGTGACCCTTTTGCTGATGTTCTCAATGAAACGTGGCAGACAGCAAATTCACTTATTGCGATAGGTTCAGGGGGAATGTTCGGGTTAGGTCTCGGAAATTCAAGACAGAAATATTTATATCTTCCGGAAACAAAAAATGACTTTGTTTTTCCGATAGTCTGCGAGGAGTTAGGTTTTGTAGGGGCGTTGGCAATAATAATAGTATTCTTTCTTCTTGTCGTCGAGGGCTTTTCAATAGCCGTCCGCTGTAAAGACCGTTTCGGAATGCTTATCGCCGTCGGAATAACTACACAGATAGGCATTCAGACAGTAGTAAATTTAGGTGTTGTAAGTAACCTTTTCCCTAATACCGGTATAAGTTTACCGTTTTTCAGTTATGGTGGTACAGCTCTTATAATGCAACTCGCTGAAATGGGTATCATGCTTAATATATCGCAACAAAGATATACCCCTAAAGAAACAACCGGCTTATCTGCCTGAAAGGAGTAAATTATATGAAAGTTTTAATATCATGCGGAGGTACAGGCGGACATATAAACCCTGCTCTTGCGATTGCAGATATAATAAAATCAAAATATCCTGATTCGGAGTTTCTTTTTGCAGGAACTCCGAACGGTATGGAAGCTAAACTTGTACCTAAAGCCGGTTATAAGCTCGAAACTATAAAAGCCGCCGGATTTCAGCGGAAAATTTCCCTCGAAAACGTAAAGCGTAATATACAGGCTGTTACATATCTTGCGATGTCCGGAAAGCGTTCAAAGGAAATTATAAAATCATTCAATCCGGATATTGCAATAGGTACAGGCGGTTACGCCTCCGGAGCGGTAATCCGGAAAGCCGCCCGTATGGGTATACCGTCAGCGATACACGAACAGAACGCCTACCCTGGTGTGACTAATAAACTTCTTTCAAAGGAAGTGGATTACGTAATGCTGACGGTTATAGAAGCCCTCGACTATATGGACAAAAGTAAATTCGAGTACAGTGTTACAGGTCTTCCGGTACGTAGTAATATAGATAATCACATAAGTCGTGACGAGGCAAGAAAAAAACTCGGCATAAATAACGATTTTACTATATTGTCATTCGGCGGAAGTCTCGGAGCAGGTTGCATAAACGATACCATGACAGAGGCTATCAAATGGCATACAAAGAAAAACCTTAAAATAAATCATATACACGGTTACGGCGGTATGGGTAAAGATACTTTCCCTCTGGCTATGAAAAAAGCCGGAATACCACTGAAAAGCAATCGCCTGAGAATTACAGAATACATAAACGACATGGACGTATGTCTTTCAGCGTGCGATTTGGTAATATGCCGTTCCGGTGCTTCAACGCTGGCGGAACTTGAATCCGCCGGTAAAGCCTCGATACTTATTCCGTCGCCGATAGTAGCCGGTAATCATCAGTATCATAATGCCATGGTACTCGGTAAAGCCGGTGCATCTGTTGTTATCGAACAGAAAGATGTTACCAATGAAAGAATAATTTCCGAAATAGAAAAGTTATATAATAATCCGGAAAAAGTTCTGAAGATGTCGCAAAGTGCTTACGAACTGCACCTCAAAGACACTAATCAGCGTATTCTTGAAGTTATTGATAAACTGTACGAAAAATCACAGAACAAAAAGTAACAAAAAAACATCTTACAGCATAATATACAGAAAATGCTGTGAGGTGGTATAATGCAGAAATTGATAATAAATGGCGGAAAACGTCTCAGAGGGGAAATAAAATTACAAGGTAGCAAGAACAGCAGTTTACCTATTATGGCAGGAGCTGTCCTGTGTGGTGGCGAATGTGTACTTAATAACTGTCCCGAACTTACAGACATATATTCAGCTTCGAGAATACTTAATCATCTTGGTTGCAAGTGCAGATTTTCAGAAAATACAGCGGTTATAAATTCTGCTGATATAAACGTGACTGAAATTCCTGAAAAACTTATGAGGGAAATGCGTTCTTCAATAATTTTCATGGGTGCGGTACTCGGCAGAACCGGTGAATGTATTGTAAGTATGCCAGGGGGTTGTGAACTCGGTTCACGTCCGATTGATATGCACATCTCGGCAATGCGTAAAATGGGTATAGATGTAAAGGAAAGTCACGGAAAAATAATCTGTCATGCACCGTCGGGAAAGGCACATGGAGCTAAAATTTCATTGCCGTTTCCGTCGGTGGGAGCAACTGAAAATATTATACTTTGTGCTGTCACCGCAGACGGCGAGACTATTATAAACAATTCCGCCCGTGAACCTGAAATATCTGATTTATGCGGATTTCTGAGAGCTTGCGGTGCGGAAATTTCCGGAGATGGTGAAAGCCGTATAGTAATAAAGGGAAAAAATAAGTTACATGGTTGCGATTATCGTATTATGCCGGACAGAATAGCCGGTGCTACTTACCTTGCTATGACCGCCTGTACTGGTGGTGAAATAATTCTTACAGATGCCTGTGTATCTGAAACAGAACCTTTTATATCCGTTCTCGAGCAGACCGGCTGTACCATAACCACATATGATAACAGAATCTATCTCCGGAGTGGTTCACGTCTTAAGGCGGTCAGGGACAGGATACGTACAATGCCACACCCTGGATTTCCCACAGATGCTCAGGCGGTGCTTATGTCGGCACTTGTAACCGCCGACGGTGTAAGCGTTTTTGAAGAAAATATTTTTGACTGCCGGTACAGGCATACTGACGCACTTGTGAAAATGGGTGCTGATATTCAGGTACTCGGCAAGATAGCTGTCATAAAAGGTGTATCAAGACTTCACGGGGCTGAAATTCAGGCTACTGATTTAAGGGGTGGTGCTTCTATGGTAAACGCTGCACTGTCGGCGGAAGGTACTTCGGAAATTTCCGGAATACATCATATAGACAGAGGTTATGAAAAAATAGAAAATGTTGTCAGGCTTCTTGGCGGAGATATTCGCAGAGTCTGACTATATGGAGAGAGTATGAAAGATGTTGAGAAAACTAACATTGAACGTGCAAACAGTGGTAAGCGTATGAGACGTAGAAAACGTAATATGAATCTTTATATTATAATTGTAATCCTTGGTGTGTTATGTGCATTGACTGCTATGAGTTATACTTTTTTATTCAATATAAAGGATATATTTGTTATAGTACTTTCCGGTGAAAGCAGTAAAACTCAGGAGGAGGCTCAGGCGAATGGCGATGAAGTAGCATTCGCCTCAGGGGTCAGACGAGGTGACAATCTTCTTCGTGTGGATTCCGTAAAAAGTGCGGAAAATATACTTAATGAAGTCACTTTCGTTGAAACCGCTGAAGTACATAAAAAATTTCCGTCAGTCATTGAAATAAAGGTATCCTATTGTATACCTTCATTCAATGTTGAATATAACGGTGGTGTTCTTGTTGTAAGCAAAAAGGGGAAAATTCTTGAAAGAAACAGTTTTATAACTGACGGTCTTCCGACTATATCAGGTATAAAGCCGGTCACAGTGGAAAAGGGAAAAACTCTCACAACCGAAAACGAACATAAAAATGATGCCCTTGAAGCTCTTATGGAAAGTGTTTCAGAAGAAAGCGGAATTTCCGGAATTGATATATCTGATGAGTTTTCAATAGTTATAAACTACAGTAACGGAACAGTTTTCAAAATGGGCAACTGGAATGAAGCCGATTATAAATTACAGCTTGCTGAAACCGTTATGAATGATGATTCCGTACACGGTAAGAAAGGTTATCTGACTATGGTAGGTTCTAATCAGTGTACTTTCCGGACAAGCAACGAACCAGCCGGAAGTGTCGGAAATGATTTTCAGAACTCTGTTGATTCTGAGGGAAATACTATGATTCCGTATTTAAAAGAAGAAATAAATCCGGAGCAGGAAGCTATTTTCAGTGAGTTCAATTCGAGAGCCGACGAAAACAACGGTATTACTACCGCCGTTGATACATCTGATGATACATATTATGACTATGATTACAG
>CAMWUB010000175.1 GCA_947177345.1 uncultured Ruminococcus sp.
CTTAATAAATAGTATATCACGCTGTAAGCAATTTGTCAAGCGGTAAGAGATTATTTTATTTTTTAATTTAATATCCTCTTGCAAACATACTAAACCTATGGTATAATAAGTAAAACAACGAAAGGAGATTAATATTATGAAGATTTCCACAAAAGGACGTTATGCTCTCAGAATGCTTGTCGACATAGCATTACATCAGGAAGAAGGGTATATTTCACTGAAAGATATTTCAGAACGGCAGAATATTTCAAAAAAATACCTTGAACAAATAGTACCGTTACTTAACAAAAGCGGTATACTTAAAACTTCGAGGGGAAAACGTGGCGGTTACAGAATAAACGGTGAACCGAAAAATTATACTGTCGGTGACGTTCTGAGAGCTACCGAAGGTAGTTTAGCACCCGTCGCCTGTCTTGATTACTCCCCTAACGATTGTGAACGCATTAACCAATGTGTTACGCTTCCGATATGGGAGGGTCTTTATAAACTGATTACTGATTATCTCGACGGAATAACTATTCAGGATATATCCGACAAATGCATAAATTTTAATGACCATTATTATATATAATCACAAAAGACTGCCATTTCTGACAGTCTTTAATTTTTACGCAAACATAAGTGTGGATAAATAACGCTCACCTGTATCAGGGAAAAGAACTACTATATTTTTACCTTTGTTTTCAGGTCTCTCAGCGAGTTCTATACCTGCCTGTAATACTGCTCCGGAAGATATTCCGACAAGTACACCCTCATTTTTTACTACCTCTCTGCCCCGTCTGAAAGCGTCTTCATCGGAAACTTTTATAACTTCGTCGAAAATATTCATGTCAAGAGTTTCCGGAATAAAACCTGCTCCTATACCCTGAATCTTATGACTTCCAGCTTTTCCGCCTGATATTACCGGCGAACCTGTCGGTTCTACAGCTACTACTTTTATATCAGGATTCTTTGATTTCAGATATGCACCAGTACCGCTTATAGTTCCGCCAGTACCTACAGCAGATACGAATATATCAACTTTTCCGTCAGTATCTTCCCATATTTCTATACCTGTTGAATTTTCATGTGCCTTAGGATTTGCCAGATTTGAAAACTGTGACGGAATAAAACTATCCGGAATTTCTTTGGCGAGTTCCTCAGCTTTTTTTATAGCTCCTGACATTCCACCAGCTCCGGGGGTAAGAACTACTTCCGCACCGTATGCTTTCATAAGATTACGGCGTTCAATACTCATAGTTTCAGGCATTGTAATGATAAGTCTGTAACCTCTCGCCGCCGCAACTGATGCAAGACCTATACCGGTGTTACCGCTTGTAGGTTCAATTATTACGCTTCCGTTTTTAAGGATTCCCTTTGCTTCTGCGTCGTCAATCATGGCTTTTGCTACTCTGTCCTTAACGCTTCCTGCCGGATTGAAGTATTCAAGTTTAGCTATTATCTTAGCTTCGAGATTATTAGCCTTTTCCGTATTGACAAGTTCCAACAGTGGTGTTTTTCCGATTAAATCGGTTATTGTCTTGTATATTTTCATGATACGCTCCTTAATGAAATTATTCTATATTGCCTATATAAATACTATGATTTAATCATATCAGATAATTACTATTTTGTCAATAGTTTAAAAAAATTTATATTTACACGACAGCGGAGGTATTTGTTCAACCTCCGTTGCCGATAACATTTTATTGTGACTGTTCACCGGTTTGTGGTTTGCTGTTCTTTGAAACTTCTGCAAATTCGCCGTCTGGTACACAGTTGATTACTTCGAGTGCATTGCTGTCATAGTAATACCACATAACCATTGCGGCAAGTCCGGGATTATCCTTCATATTGATTGAAAATTCTACTGTATCGCCCTGCTTTGCTGACAGATTATCGCCATATACAGCAAAACCGTTCATTGACGACGGGTCAACGGCTTCGGCTGTGCCGTCGCCTACTTTGATAGAACCGTTAAGAATTGTATCCGGATTGATAGTCACAGCATCGATTGATGATAAATCCGTAGTAAATGAAATATTATATATTCCGTCAGGTGCATCTTCTTTTACTTTGAAAGTAATCTTTATTATTGAATCATTGAATACAAAGTTTTCGTTTTTGGAAATGTCAATCCACATAGCATACATACCCTTTGTATTTGATACGTATTCAGAAGTTGTTTCCGGTGCATTCGTCGGTGTCTGTTCAGGATTCTGATTGTCTTCAGCAGATGTTTCCGGATTCTGTTCCGGTGTGCTGTTTTCGGAAGCCTCATTGTTATTAGAAACATTATTGTTGTTACTTCCATAAGATTCAGGCATAGCATTGCCGATTATCTTTACTTCCGTAACCGGCTGACCACCGGCTTCCGTAACCGCCTGCCCATTTGCTTCCGTAACGGTAACGACTTCCGTTATCGGTTCGCCTGCTATATATGCAGTTGTTGCCGGTTTATCCGTAGTTTCTTCAGAAGATTCTTCTGTAGATTTAGTAGGGTCTACATGGTCAGCTTTTACAGGGTCGTCCTTGTTTATATCGACACCATCAATAGTGAGGTCATCGCCGTCCTGACTACCCCACATGAATGGTACTGCTGTTATAGGTTCTATTTCCTGTACCTTACTGCTTTCACTGTTATTTGATTTTTTTTCTGAATCACTGTCTGTATCATTCGCACAACCTGTAAACATTGAAAACGCTACACAAGTCAGTGATACAAGTGCAATAATTCTTTTTCTGAAATTATTCATAAATATATTCCCTTTCGTAAAAAAATGCTTTTTTATCGGAGTTCTGCACTCCGTTACCTTATAATAATTATACACGAATAATATCGCTTTGTCAAGGCAATGAATAAATTGTAATCATTTATTTAATAAAAAATCACTTTTTCAACATTTTTCTGTCACAAAATGATAATCCAAACGAAAACAGCACGGAAAAAAATCCGTGCCGTGTTCTTATCATCTGAATCTTCCGGCAAGTTCACTCAGATTTGAATCGGGTGTACCTTGTCCGATTGCATTAAACTTCCATTCGTTATCCTGTTTATAGATTTCTCCGAAAATCATAGCCATACTGCCAGAATATTCTTCTGTAAGGTCATAACGACATATTTCTATATTGTTTCTGTTATCAACTATCCTGATAAATGCATTTTTTATCATGCCGAAATGCTGTTTACGCTCCACAGCCTGATAAATATTCACAACAAAAACTATTCTGCTGACATCATACGGAATTCTTGCAAGGTCAATAGTAATCTGTTCGTCATCGCCCTCACCTGCTCCGGTAAGGTTGTCACCTTTATGTATTACGCTTCCGGAATTATGTTTAAGATGTCCGAAATATACAATATCTTCCTTATCAACAAGGCTACCGTTTCTTAACAGAATAGCAGAGGCATCACAATCTATATCATTTTTCTTTATCGAAAAAAATCCCTTTTTCTTATTAACCTCGTCCCAGCCTAAGCCGACAGTAACCACTGACAAACCGGCACTTTCCTTTGACAGACTTATTTTCTGTCCTTTCATTAAACTTACTGCCATCTGAAGAAACTCCATTATTCCACTTCAACGCCATAAGCTCCGCAAAGGGCAGCAAGTCCACCCTGATAACCGCTTCCTATAGCATTGAACTTCCATTCATTACCGTATTTATAAAGTTCTCCGAATACGGAAGCCGTTTCTATTGAAAAATCTTCTCCGAGGTCATATCTCAGAATTTCTTCACCGGTTTCTTCATTATAAATTCTTATAAATGAATTGTTTATCTGTCCGAAATTCTGCTTTCTTAATTCTGCCTCGTGGATAGTAACAGTAAAATCAATCTTAGTTATATCAGCCGGAACTTTAGTGAGGTCAATTTTAATCTGTTCGTCATCGCCATCGCCCTCTCCGGTGAGGTTATCCCCCATATGTTCCACAGCACCGGACGGGTGCTTCAGATTTCCATAGAATACAAAATCTTCCGGTTTTGAAACTTTTCCCGAATCTGTGAGAAGAAACGCTGAAGAATCAAGGTCAAATGCTGAACCTGTATCAAAAGCATTCACGTCCCAGCCGAGACCTACTACTACTTTCTTCAATCCCGGATTACTCTTTGTGAGACTTATTTTCTGTCCCTTACTTAAACTGATTGGCATTTTTTATAACTCCTTTTAATTTATTTTTTATTATTCCGCATCTATTCCGTAGTGACCACATAATGCGGCAAGTCCGCCCTGAAAACCGCTTCCGATTGCATTGAACTTCCATTCGCCGTTATACTTATATAGTTCACCGACCACAACAGCAGTTTCTATTGAAAAGTCCTCACCTAAATCGTAATGGATAAGTTCTTCATTTGTATCCATATTAATGATACGTATGAACGCATTGGAAACCTGTCCGAAATTCTGTCTTCTGTTGTCGGCATCGTAGATAGTTACGGTAAACGCAACCTTTTCTATATTCGACGGAATCATTGAAAGATTTATTTTAATCTGTTCATCATCGCCCTCGCCTTCACCGGTGAGGTTATCGCCCATATGTTCTACTGCTCCGGAAGAATGTTTCAGATTTCCATAGAAAATGAAATCCGTCTCTCTCGGACATCTTCCGTTAGCACCGGTAAGGAAAGCAGCAGCGTCAAGGTCAAAATCTGCTCCGGAATCAAACACATTTACGTCCCAGCCGAGACCCACCATTATATTTTTTAGTCCCGGGTTTGTTTTTGTAAGATCTATTTTCTGACCTTTTGAAAGATTTATTGGCATAATAAAATACTGCTA
>CAMWUB010000176.1 GCA_947177345.1 uncultured Ruminococcus sp.
ATTATATATTGAATTATCTGCTTGATAAATACGAAAAAAGCAGAATGTTTATTGAAAATAACGGAATTAACAGAAAAATTTCGGTAAAAATAAAAAAACTGTTTCCGGAATATGAAGATGAAGCAGAATATCAATTGTTTATCGAAGTAAATGAAGCTGTACATATTCTTGAATCAGAAAATTTTATTATAGTATCAGAAAAAAATAACGGTTTGATAAACAGTATTACTTTGAATACCGACAAGCTGAATGATATATATACATATATTTTACGGAAGCCAAAATCTGAAACTAATCAGCAACTTCTTTCACTTCTGGAAAGTTATAATGGTAAGAATGAAATTCTGACTTTATTCTGTAAAACACAGATTGAAAAAATAAACAGAAATAAGAAAGTTGAACTGTTCAGTGGCGATTTTAAAGAATACTCTGATATTCTGAAAGCAGTATCTGAATTATTTAAACTTCAGGAAGAAACATATACAAGAGATTTTTCTGTCCATATGTTCGGAGATTCAAAAAGATTCGAGAAGATAAAAAGTAAAGTTATCAGCTTATTATACCATTACGGAGACTTTCCGCAGGAAGAAAACATACTTGAAGAATTGAATCTTATCAGAAATCCGGGACATATTTACATAAAAGGAGCTTGCAGAATTTCTGTCAGTGGACAGATAATTGATTTTTCTGCATTAAATGCAGATATTGCTGTTTCTTCCGTTCTGATTAATAGTATCGACAGTATTGAAGTTACTGGAAACAAAGTAATAACGATAGAGAATCTTACAACTTTCAACCGATTCTGTGAAGAAAATGCTATGATTATATATTTAGGCGGATATCATAACACACACAGACGGAATTTTATAAGAAAATTATATGTACAGAATCCGGATATTTCATACTATCACTACGGGGATATTGATGCAGGTGGCTTCTATATTCTTCTGCATCTGCGTAAGAAGACGGATATTAAATTTATTCCGTATCATATGGATATTGATACACTTCAGAAGTATTCAGATATGACAAAACCGCTGACAGATAATGACAGAAAACGGCTTCAGAATATTACAGACATCGAATTTTCAGAAGTTATCAGATATATGCTTGAAAATAACTGCAAACTGGAGCAGGAAGCAATATAAAGATTATTTAAATTATGGTTGAATTTAATAAACAGATATGTTATAATGTAATAAGTATAAAATTTATCGCATAACAAGGAGTTTATTATCATGAAAAAATCAGTCAGAAAATGTATGGCCTCTGTAATGACGTTACTTGTTACAGCGTCATCCGGATTGTTATATAATAATTCCGGTAACAATGCATTTGCAGAAGTAATATCCAATCCGGTAATCAGCACTAACTGTCCGGCATACTCACAGACCGGCATGACATCTTACGCCAATGACGAACATTATTTTTCATTCTGGAGCAGTTCCGGTGCGGATTACCTCGCCTATGACCTTTCAGAAATACCCGAAAATCAAAGAAAAAAAGTTATTGCCGTATGGTATAACGCTACCGGAGCTTTTGATTCCACAGTAGGTAACGGCGGTTCAAATGGTATTCCGTCAGATTATACAATAGAAGTCAATTCCGCTGACGGTGGTACTTATCCTGAAAAAGACTGGAAAGTCATTGAAACAGTTAAAGAAAATACATTACATTCACGTCAGCACGTCATTGACATGGAGGGCTATAACTGGATTAGAATAAACATCACCGCAAATGACGGAAATACTACCGGAAACACTTCAATAAACTTTGATATTCATAACGTATCCGACGGCGTTTCAGACAGCTGGATTTTCTATGGCGATTCAATTACTGCGTGCGGTATGATGAATTGTTATGGTACTGGTTTCGCTGAATTTGTCCACCAGATTGATGACAGATATTTTCCGGTACAGGAAAACGGCGGTATAGGTGGTATTACGAGTACCGACGGTGCGGAAAATATTGACCGCTGGCTTGAAGCGTTCCCTGGAAAATATGTAAGCGTTGCCTACGGAACGACGCATGGGGTAATCCCTCTAATACCGAAAAATATTATAATAATACTTCTTACATGGTAGAAAAAATTATAGACTCCGGTAAAATACCGGTTGTTCCTAAGATTCCGTACGCTACAGAACCGGCTGTGGGCGATAACGTACCGGCATATAACGCAATGGTTGAAAAGATTTATGAAACTTATCCGGAAGTAATAAAAGGTCCTGATTTTGAAACGCTTTTCCGTGAAAATCCTGACCTGCTCAGTGCCGACGGCGTTCACCCTAATGATAACGGTTACGCTACTATGCGTGAATTATGGGCTTCTGTTATGTATGAAACTGTATATTCTTCGGACAGTAATATACAATCCGTTGACGGCGATGTAAATTCAGACGGTGTGCTGAATGTCGCTGACCTCGTCATGATGCAGAACTGGCTTTTAGGTAAAGGAAATCTTACCGACTGGAAAGCAGGAGACCTCAATAAAAATGATGTTATTGATGTTTTTGACCTCTGCATGATGAGAAAATTATTCCTGAAATAAAAATTTAATTAAAAACCGTCAGGGTAATTAAATACTCTGACGGTATTTTTTTAGCCTTTTTTAATAATAATTCAGACAAAATAAATAAAAATATGGAAAAAATGCATTTCAGTATAGACAAACCCGAAAATAAATGTTATAATATAATAGAAATTTTTAAAACAGAGGTGACTTCCTATGAATTTTGACAGAGTAATAGCACTCCGGAATACCAAGACTATCTATCGTGACGGCGATAACTGTATAAAAGTATTCAATCAGGATTATACAAGTGCAGATGTACTCAATGAAGCATTCAATCAGGCTATGGCATCTGAATCAGGTCTGAGTGTTCCGAAAGTAAAAGCTGTGACCGAAACAGACGGTAAATGGTCTATAACTTCAGAGTACATTGCCGGTAAATCGCTGGCACAGCTTATGGCGGAATTTCCCGATAAAATAAATGAATATCTTAATATGTTTGTGGATTTGCAGTTGAAGATACATTCCAAAAGATGTCCTACACTTAAACGTCTCAGAGACCAGATGAACCGGAAAATTAAAAAATCCGGTCTTGACGCTACAGACAGATTCGCATTGCATACACGTATAGATTCCATGCCGAAACACAATAAATTACTTCATGGTGATTTCAATCCCTCAAACGTGATAATTTCCGGAGAGGGCATACCATATGTTATAGACTGGGCACACGCTGTTCAGGGAAATGCTTCCTCTGATGTGGCTATAACTTATCTTACATTAATGCTCGGCTGGGACAGCGAAATAGCAGATAAATATATTGAAATGTTCTGTCAGAAAAGCGGAACAGATTCCGATTATGTCAGGAAATGGTTTCCGATAGCTTCCGTGGCAATAGCTGATAAACGCAACGGTACAGAAAAAGATTTCCTGCTTGAATTTGCAGAAAAATCAATAAATAACAGGAGGTAGATTATTTATGAAAGTAACAATATGTATAGGTTCGTCTTGTCATATAAAGGGGTCAAGAAATGTTGTGGAACAGCTTCAGAAACTCGTTGCAGATAACAATATAGGAGATAAGGTGGAACTTTCAGGCACGTTCTGTCTTGGAAAATGTCAGCATGGATTTTGCGTGACTGTTGACAATGAATTTTTTTCAGTATCTCCCGAAACTGTAAAACAATTCTTTGAAACAGAAATAATGTCAAAATTATAAAAATTATAATCCTTATCAATCTTAACAGGAGGTATTTAATATGTCCGATTTTCTTACCCTTAAAAAATCGAACTGTAAGAACTGCTATAAATGTATACGTCACTGCCCTGTAAAATCAATACGTTTTTCCGGAAATCAGGCACATATAATTAGTAATGACTGTATTCTTTGCGGACAATGTGTTGTAGTATGTCCGCAGAACGCAAAGAAAATTGCAGACGGTACTGAAAAAGTAAAAGTACTTCTGCAAAGCGGAAAACCGGTAGTTGCAAGTATAGCACCGTCATTTATAGCAAATTACAGCGGAGCAGGTATAGAAGCTCTGCGTGAAGCATTAATAAAACTCGGTTTTCACGACGCTGAAGAAACTGCTATAGGTGCTACAATGGTCAAGAAAGAATACGAAAGACTTCTCAATGACGGCGAAAATGATATAATAATATCATCATGCTGTCATTCCGTAAATCTTCTTATACAGAAATATTTTCCTAATATATTACCATGTCTTGCAAGGGTCATATCACCTATGCAGGCACATTGTGCGGATATAAAAAAACGTATTCCGGAAGCTAAAACTGTTTTTATAGGTCCGTGTCTTTCTAAAAAAGATGAGGCAGATATGTATGGCGGTACGGTAGATGCAGTACTTACTTTCGAGGAACTAACTACGTTATTCAATAACGAAAATATCACCCTGAAAAACGAAGTAATAAAAAATGACAGAAGTCTTGCAAGACTTTTTCCTACAACAGGCGGTATTCTCAAGACCATGACCGATAAAAACCCTGATTATGTATATATGGCTATAGACGGTGTTGAAAACTGTATGAATGTTCTGAGGGATATAGAAAACGGTAGTATACATAAATGTTTCATTGAGATGTCAGCCTGCTCCGGTAGCTGTACAGGCGGACCCGCTATGGAAAAATGTAACCGCAGACCTGTTATGGATTTCGTGACCGTTTCACAGT
>CAMWUB010000177.1 GCA_947177345.1 uncultured Ruminococcus sp.
GTGAAAAATGATATAATATACTGGTGACTATATGGTTTCTGAATACCACTTACTTTGGAGGCTTCAATGAAAAAATTTTTATCAAATGTATGGACAAAAAGAGTAGTTTCTGTTCTCAGCTTAGTATATACTTATTTTGTATGCTATCTTTGCTATTATTCAATATTCTACGATATACATATAACATCAGGTGTATCGCTCTGTATGCTTGTAACAGGCGTATCACTGATAGCACTCGTGGAAATGCTTTATACCCGAAAACAATTCTTTACTCGTCTGGCAAGTTTTCTGATTCTACCGGCAATGCTACCCGTCGTGATATTGTACTTCGGTGAATGGGGTCTTATAGTACCGATTATGATTGTAGGTGTGGCGATACTGTTATTTTCAGGTGCTGGTGAAGGTACTAAAACCGCACTGGGTACACTTATAATCCTGATGTATATATTCGGTTCACTCGGATATTTTCTGTTTACATCTTTCTTTATGGCAACAGCTAAGGAAATCGTTGTTGAACAGGGTATATCACCGTCCGGAAAGTATCGCTATTCTGTCGTGAACACTGAGGACAGTTCAAACGGAAGTACTACTGTTTATGTAGAACCTAATTACGCTGATGTCTTCTACTTCGAGCAGGATAAGCCAATGGTGACATTTACCCTCAAAAATATGGAACGTGCTGTACACGTCGAAAGACCTATTGCAGAAAACATTGAAATAGAATGGGAAACACAATCACGTGAGGATATTACAAAAGAACTGAATAAAATATCAGATTCAATAGCATTTTCGCTCACAGATGAGGAACTCGAAAAATTCGGGTATACTTTCGATTCAAAACTCAATATATCAATGACTGACATAAATGCAGAGGACAAGTTTGCTATCGGAAAAACTGCCCATGATGTAGACCCCTTACCACTCGATAAACTCACTGATACACAACTCAAATACTTCGGCATAGGCAAGGACGGTGACAGATATTATGTTCTTGACCCTGATGCTGAAATATTCGCAAATCATGAGGATTCAGTAGGACACATTTATTTCAGTGAACTTTCCGATAAAGAAATGGCAAAGTTCGGTGTTGAAAAAAGTCATACAATCTATCTCAATGAACTCGATGACAGCCAGCTTGCTGAAGTCGGTGTATCTGAAGAGGGCGATATTATGATATTCAACGGAAAAGTATGTTTCCGTTTCTATGTTGCAGAAATCGGCGATTATTATGATGTCGATTCCAGAAAACTTTCACTTGATTTACTTGTATGATAACATATCACGTCCGGAATTTTTTCCGGACGTTTTTTCAGTAATAAAGTGCATAACCGTCAGCGGTAGAGTTATTGACAGTTTCAATCTGCTGATTTATTATATCCGGATTTTCAAGCCATTCATTTTCACCGGCGATTCCTGCCCATTTGTCAGCCTGTCCGAGTTTATACGCACCTAAGCCGATTATCAACCGTACATCACTTCCGGAAACTATTTCTTCCCATTCCTCCAAAGTCGGCACAAAAGGACAAGTTTCATTATTGAACCCGAAGTATATTTGTGGTACGATATAATCACAGTACCCATCTTCCGAACCCCATAAATTTACATCTGCATATTGCGTGGAGTAGTTTGCGGAGATATTCCCCTGTGGACTTATTCCAAATACAAGACCGTGTTTATTTACCGTATCATAAAGCGATTTTACAAGTTTTGTACAGTTTTCCATACGCCATGCGGAAAGATTATCGCTGTCACTCGACGCAAAAGCCGTATAGTCAAAAGATTCGTCTGTAGTCGGATAGAAGTAATCATCTATATGGATTCCGTCAACGTCGTAATTTTCAATGATTTCTTCGGCACAGTCGCATATAAGGTTTATTACCTCATCATATGCCGGATTAAGATAATATCTTCCGTTGACTACCTCCACAAAATGACATTCCGGATTATCAGCCCATTGTTTAATTAAAAAATTTTCCGGTAAATTGTACATCTGTTCCACCGTCTGACAGCGTAACGGATTCAGCCACGCATGAACCGATAAATTTATATTATGTGCTTCTTCAATCATAATCTGTAAGGGGTCATAATCATTATTGAGATACACACCAGTAGGGAAAATATCAGAAACATAATAGGCATCACCGCAAGGGTGTACATGAAGATAAACCGTATTTATTCCCTGATTTACAGCGGATTCAAATTTTTCCCTTACAGCCTCACGGAATGTATCGGCATTTTTATTATACATATATTCTTCAAAGTGCATATACGGAAACCACATTCCCACCTGATTATCGTAATTGACCGGTTTATAATTTCCGTCAATATGGAGGTGTTCAAACTCCTGAACATACGGAACAGGTTTATTTTCAGATACTCCGCACGATGTACAGGCAAGCATTAAAGCAAATATAATTATTTTTTTCATTCAGATTCCTCTTTCAGATACGAATAACATCACAGACATTATAAAAACCGGTAAAAAATCCAGTCCATACAGAAATACCGCTATCAGAAGTATTACCGAAAAAATTATCTTGATTACTATAAGAATCATATTTATAGTACGCTCGTAGGGTGTACCGTCAGTCAGCAGACTTAATGCTGAACCACCGTCAAGCTGTCTGTATGGGAGCAGGTTATATATTGCCGTGCAAAGATTCAGCAGGCGGAACATTCCCCCGATACCTGATATATACATAATTGTAAATGCTATCAGATTCGCACCTGCTCCGGCGAGCATTATGAAAAGTTCATGACGTGAATTTCTTTCCGGTGTTATTATAACTCCCGTACCGCTGAAAACTACAGATTTAATTTTCCCACCTGTCACGGATATGGCAAACAAGTGACCCAGTTCATGTATAACGCAGACTGCATAGAAAATCATTACTGTATTGTTTTCACGCATAAGGAATATAAGTGCATTGAATACAAGAAATGAAAAATCAAGTCTGTATGTAGTATTTTTTATAGTTATACCGTTCAAAGCAGTTCAGATATAAGGTCAATGGGATTAGGAAAAATATTTTTTCCGGAAAATACTGCCTGATGCAGTCTGCTGAAAACCTCCCCTGCTGTTTCCGGATATAGTATATTCATTCCGAATATCACAACTGCTATTATTATACATACAACAGTCTGCATAGCCGGTATATCATCTATTTTATGGCGTGAACGTCTGTCGTATTTTTCCAGAAGCTCTTCTGTGTCGTCTTCGCACGTTACTGGTATTTCTATAATATCCTGTTCATTTATTTCATTTTCCATTATATCACTCCTTTTTCAATACATATGCCTGACCTATGTAAAAAATGACATAAAAAAACTGCTGTACTTTAAAGTACAGCAGTTAAATGAATCTTAACGCATACCGCCTTTTGTATAGAAGTTATCCTGAATTATCAAAGCACAGCCACCAAGGAAATTATTTTTTCCGGTAAGTCTGCTGAGTACTACTCTGTCAGCTATTTCTTCGCTTACAAGATGTATCATTTCACGCTTTATATAATCGAACTGCTTTTCACTGAAGTTGAAGTTATGTAATACTATCTTCTTTGCAAAATGACTGATAGAAAGGTTATTTATAAGTATCGTATATTTGGCAATAAGTGTATTTACCACTTTCTTGACGCTTTCTTCATTCCTCATGAGTGCCATGAAAATATTGTCTGTATTAATCCTGCTCCTGTCACCCTCTGTGAGTTCGTATAAAACAGGGGTTTTTTCCTTTGAGTATATCTCATAGAACGAATTTAACATAGCTGTTCTTGAAAGTTCAGCCTTTACAGAGCCGTTAGGATAACCCTCATATGCCTTGCCTTCGGGAGCTACTATGTATTTTTCAATAGTAGAAGTATATGAAACATAATCGCTTGAAAGTTCATTCTTATTGACGATTGCAAGGTTCACCTGATTGCCGTTACAGATAAACGCCTGATTTGTCTGATAGCCGTTAGGTACTCTGAAATCGTTATTTGCAAGTGCCATAAGACCTATTGCATTACCGCAACGTATATCTATATCAAGACCTGTTTTCAGCTTGCTTATGAAGTTACTGAAATCAAGAACACCGTCTTTATAGAAGATTTTGAGTTTGCCCCACATGGTCGGCACAACACCTACTCCGAGACCTAATACTTTATCTTTAGTAAGACAGCTGTTTTCAATCATCTTGTTACTTGTTCTGATTATGTAATTTATAATATCCTTGCTTGTGGTTCTCTCGTCAATTTCCATACTTGACTTATCAAGGATTTCAGAATTAAGATTGGTCAGACCTACTGTAACTTCTTTTTCGTCTACGGTTGCACCGAGAGCAAAACGGCTGTTTACGTTAATATCAATGAGAATCTTTCTTCTGCCTTTCTGAAGTTTTTCAGTATTGACAGGAGCTTCACCGATTTCAACAAGTACACCCTCTTCAATCATCTCATTGGTAATAATCGTTACCGCAGCACGTGTTATTTCAAGTGTGCTGGCAACATCGACTCTTGATATAGGACCAAGTTCATGAATTACTCGCAGAATCTGCATTCTGTTCCGTCTTTTAAGGTCGAGTTTGCTTATACCTCTTTTTTCCATAATTATAAATTCCATTCCTTTCACAATAAAATATTTTATAAAATCACACCTGACTAATTTTATACAAGAGTAATTTATAATAAATTTTTGCTGAGATGTATAT
>CAMWUB010000178.1 GCA_947177345.1 uncultured Ruminococcus sp.
CAGATTGTCCCCCCTAATGTTCCGGGTAGACTATCGGGGGGACTATTTGCTTTCAAACTGTCCCCCTTATTCTTAATTTTGTCTCCAATAAGTCAATTGAAAGACTATCAGAGGGGGACTTTTTTTTATCGGGGGGACAAATAGTCTACCCGGGGGGACTATTTATTTTCGGATTGTCCCCCCTTTTTGCACGTTTTGTCCCCCCCCGACTTTTTTTTATTTGCCTGTAAATAGCCAAAAATAATATTTCGGGTAGACTCGGGGGACTATTTTTCAAAATCTTTATATATTTTTTTATACTTACTTACTACACAACTTACTTATATTTATTTTTTTCCTGTGCGTTGTATATAAAAAACTGTCCCCTTTGTCTACCCGAGAGTAATAAAACATCTATAAATAGCAAAATTCATGGGGGGACAATTTTTTAAATCGGGTAGACTCGGGGGACTATTGGTCAAAAATAGGTAGACTTTTATTACAATATATATTTTTTCTACAATAATTAACTATATAAGCAAGTGAGAATTTCAAAACTAAAAACAATACAACCGTTAACAGCTCCGATGAACGACTTTATAGAAAATATGTTGCAGCATCAACGATGAAAGTATAACAAGATATACTTTCAGTAGATGTTCTGAAAATAAAGTCGTCTGCTTGTTGTGATGCACTCATACAGAACATGGAGCAGGCAGAAAAAGCAAATGTGGACGGCTTTATATTTGCCAACGGTCAAATGTAACGCCTTATGACTTCTGACACTCCGCAAGCTCCATATCAGAAATCAAAGTCGCTCTGCGAGGCTGATTCCCCACCTGCTCCGTTTTCAATGTAAAAACTTGTAAACACCTTTTTAAACGTAAAAAGCAGAAATTAACAGGCAAAACGCAAAAAATATAACCCCGGCATCTGATTCAGACACCGGGATTATATCAATTAGTATCAGCGTACAATAATTATTATAACAATTATTTTAAAAGTTCAATATTTTATTAGTTCTAATTTTGGTACTAAAATATTATTTTAAGTTCTAAAATTGGTACTTATATACATTCACTGAAAAGATGCCGTGCCTGACCTGCTCCGGAATCTATCAGGAGGAAAAAAACAATGTCTACAAATTCAGTACGGTTGGAATTTGCAGATAATTTTATTATATCCTGACTTCCGCCGAACCGTCCACTAAAACAAATAATTTTTCTGTATACATAGCAAAAGAATTTGACAATGTATATCTTGTTATACATTATTCGTTGGAGAATGTTGCAACTATACACTATTAACAGTGTATTCATTAAAGTTGATGAACCGTGTATACTTGTTCCGGCATGAAATCATGTTCAATTATATTCCAGAAATTTAATTATTTGTAATTAAAATACATAACTTTCAAAAAGAAATTGACATTTCCGGTGTTTTGTGGTATAATTAGTAAATAATATTACCAATTAATGCGGAAAGGAATTTTTCATTATGAGTAATCATGTACAGCAGATAGCAAAAAAAAGCGACTTAATGCACATCAATGGGTCTGTACTCCGGACATTGAACGTAATTTCAGGCAGTAAGTGCAGACTGTCAGACCTTGAATGTGTATTCAATGGAATAAACCGGTGTTGCTTCCTGGATAGCCTGGAATACCTTGCAGAAAGCGAATACATAGAATTGAAAAACGGTACAACAGGGAGCAGGACAGACCTTGAAACCGGTAAATTTTCTGCAACAAATGCTGTATTGACCGGTAAAGGAATACGTATACTGCAAGGCTTCCTGACAGATGAATGTGTAGAGGTCTGAAAATCAATGGGCAGACGAAAACGAAGACATTATGCAATAAACAAATTGCCGGAAGAAGTCAGAGCGACGGTTGATGAAATGGTAAAGACTGATTTTACATACCGTGAAATAGCTGATTATATCCGGAACTCCGGGAATGAAGTATCACTTTCGGCAATACAGCGGTATTCTGCAAACCTAATGCAGTCAGCTGAAGAACTCCGGGTATCACAGGAAAATTTTTCCGCTATCATGAAAGAGGCAGGCAAATACGACAATATAGACTTCACAGAACCGGTCATCAGACTGTTATGCGGTCAACTTCTGACAAAAATCAGCAAGTTATCAGATACAGAAATAGCCCCGGAAGAACTTCTGAAACACACGGTAGCACTAATCAGAGCGGTAGCATATAAGCAAAACTCAGATTACAGAAATACGCCAATATTCGACGCTGTTTCAAAAGAATTTGACAGAGTGGTGTTTGGTGCAATTTACGACGAAAAGCCGGAACTTTACAAAGAATTAAAAGATTTTATTAATAGTAAGACGAAATCAGACTGATTATATGTTGCAGAAAAAAAAGCCGTCCGGAGCGATATTCCAGACGGTTTATTATTTTTTTTGTGGGAAATCTCGGGAAACGGTGGGAAAAAACGATAATACAGCAGAAAACACGCTTTTAAAAGCACCTGTAACGCCGTGTAAGCTGTCCTGAAACTTTCAGCATAAACTTTATGCACCATGTACGAACGCTTTAAAAACCGGTCTCACAGTGCAGATATTGACGTTGTTGTTTCTGCCTGCTCCAGTCTTTAAGAGTGCATCACGGAGCAGGAACGGATTTGAAAGTATATCTTGTTATACATTGCTTGAAGTTTTATTGTTGTCTTGTTGTAGCGTGTTTAATACATATTCTTTCAACAGGGCATTTGCAGTAGTTCCTTGCTTTTTGGCGTACTCTTTAAATTGTTCAGCTTGATATTTACGTAATCTGCACCCAATCGTAGCCATATGGTCTCTATCCCATTTTCTGTTACCTGCTCTATGTGATTTAGAAATCATAATATCACCCCTCTTTTTTATCTATTATAGCATTTTGTACAGAAAAATTAAAGTAGCAACATACACATATTTACACTGTTAACTTTATGCATTTTTTTACTTGACATTCACTGTTAACAGTGTTATTATAAATATGGTGATAGTTTGCACAATAAGTACAAGAAGATTAAAATTTCAAAAATCAGATAGGAGTGACAATTTATGATGCAATTACAGACTACAGGAGCATATACAGCGATACCGGAGCAGGACTTGCAACCACAACTCTTTCAGAAGTTCGTTTCCTGGATAGACAGAAGCCCGAACACAACAAGAGCTTATATAATCAATCTTAGACAGTTTGCCGTGTGGCTTGCATATTCGTCCATAACACGCCCTGTCAGGGAAGATATTATTTCTTACAGGGATTACCTCTGCAATGAACACGATGCAATACAACTTGACGGTGACAGCCTGAACGGTTGGAAGTACAGAACCGATAAAGTCGGAAACCGTATCAAAGTACAGTGCAAGCCAAACACAATAGCACAATATCTAAGAAGTGTGTGTCAGTTCTTCCGGTGGACTGCCTCTAATGGCTTATATCCTGATATTTCTGCAAACATACACGCCCCGAAAGTCAGACACGATATACACCGCAAAGATGCTTTAACGGTTGCAGAAGTGCAGACTATCGAGAAAAGCATTACTGTCAAGACTTCTGAACGTCTGATGAGAGCTGAAACGGCAAAGAAAGACACTTCCGGACGGATTCAGAGAGCGACGGAGCAGGGAAAAAGACTGTATGCAATGTATCTTTTAGCAGTTAATGCCGGTCTCCGGACAATAGAAATTGCAAGAGCAAATATAAAAGATATTGAAGTAAAAGGCGGTAATGCCTGGCTTTATGTGTGGGGTAAAGGACACACAGAACCCGATGCAAAGAAACCACTTGCACCGGAAGTCAAGGAAGCTATTGACGAATACTTGAAAAGCAGAACTGACAAACCGACAGGAAACAGCCCCTTATTCGTTGCTACTGGTAACAGAAGCGGTGGTAAACGTCTTGCAACTACAACTATAAGTACAATGTTAAAGCGTGCCATGCAGGAATCCGGATTTGACAGCGAACGTCTGACAGCCCATAGCCTAAGACATACAGCCGGTACGAACGTACAGGAACTTACAAGCAATATCTATCTGACACAACAATATATGAGACATAGCAACCCGGCAACAACTGAAATATACTTGCACGTCGATACAGAACGACAGGAAGCAGAAATTGCCACACAGCTTTATAACCTGTATCACGGTATAGCCGGTAATCAGTCTGACAGCATGAACAAATTACAGACGGCTATTCAGAGAATGAATAAGAAACAGCTTGAACAACTCACCGCCATAGCTATTGCAATGTGTGTATAATTGCCTTTATTCAGCGTTTAAATTATAATCAGACTAGCATTTAATAGCTTAATTAAAAAATAACAGGAGGATTTAACAATGGTAAAAGATAATAATGAACCCACAACAACCGATACCAACCAGGAAACACAACCTGCTCCGTCGGATATTCCGAGACAGAAAAGGGGCGTGATGCCGTCAGCTGACATTGTAGAAATGGCACGTAGTCAAGGCAGAACACAAGGGCGTGCCGGTTGCAAGGCACACCGCATTAATATGGCGTTCAATCCGGAAGTATATAACTTTATAACTACAATGTCAAAAGTCCGTGGAGAAAGCGTTACAGCATTTGTCAACGGTATACTTAAAAAGGCTATTGAAGATAATGCTGAAATCTATCAGCAGGCAATTAATTTTAAAGAAAAGCTGTAAATAGTATTACATTATATAATAC
>CAMWUB010000179.1 GCA_947177345.1 uncultured Ruminococcus sp.
CCAAGCCTCCATTTGGGGTTCGCCAAATCGCTGTATTATATCATATATTTTAAATAAAGTCAAGAAAATATGATAAAAAATTACTGTATATTGTAAATCATGGCTTTTTTTGACTCTCCGGTGACTTACTGCATATTATATACCGGAGGTGGTGTAATTTGTACGCTGAAATTTTTCTGGCAATAATAGTGAGTTTAGATACATACCTTGTAGCAGTCACATACTGCAACAGCGGTATAAAGATACCGTTTTTTTCCATGACGGTTATAAGCCTGATAAGTGCCATGACTCTCGGAATATCGCTGAAATTTTCCGATTTTATATCACGGTTTCTGCCGTCTGAAGTGTGTAGTATTTCCGGAAAAGTAATAATAATTTCAATCGGAATAATGACAATTTTCAAGAGTATTCTGAAAAGTATCACAAATCATATTTCCGAAAAAGGCGAAGTTTCGGTACGTTCCGGAAAGTACGGAATTGTAATGAAATTATATCTTGACGAAACTACAGCCGATTTTGATAATTCAAAAGTCCTGTCAGTTACCGAAGCGATTGCTCTTGCTCTTGCGAGTTCACTCGATTCAGCGGCGACCGGTATAAGTAGCGGTTTCGCCGGTCTGAAACCGTTTCCGGCGTTTATTTTTACGTTCATTGCCGGATTGATTTCAATAAATGCCGGAAATCTGACCGGAAAAAAATTATCTGAACTGAAATATGATTTTTCATGGGCTGGCGGAATTTTACTTATTATTTTCGCAATTTTTTTATAGAATTATATTTTATATATTACGATTTCCGGCGGATTGAAAAGCCTGAATTTTCCAAGTCCACCCGATACACATAGATTCATTTTCCCTATTTTATAGATTCCTTTTGAATATTCCGGAAACAATTTTCTTTCCGGTGATAAAATACCTTTACCGAAAATTCTTATTATTCCGCCGTGTACGTGTCCGGAAAATGTATAATCCGCACCCCAGCCGGAATATGCATCGGCGAAAAACGGATTATGTGCCATTAGTAATATCAGTTTGTTTTCCGGAATTTTTCCGAGAAGATTCCCCATTATTTCCGGAGTTATTTTTTCAAGATTCCTGTAACTGTCGCCGTTTTTATATACTCCGTAACTTTCTTTAAGACCATATATTATTAAATTTCTGTTTTTTATTTCTAAACTTACGGAATCATTTTCCAGTAAATTTATACCTGATTTTCTTACAATTTCAGTAAATTCATTCCGGAATTTTTCAGGTAAAGACTGTTCATGATTTCCGCATATAAGAAATACCGGAGCTGTTTTCCTTAAATTTTCAAGAAATATTTTTATTCCTGAAATATTTTCTTCTGTACGTGAAATGATGTCACCGGTAATAAGAATAATATCCGGTTTTTCCTGCTCCATAATGCGACAGATTCGGGAATTATTCTCCCCGAATCTGCGTCTGTGCAAATCTGAAATATGTGCAATCTTTATGTCATTCTGACCGTTTTTTCCGGAATTTTCATGACGTATTTTCAATATGAATCTGTTTTCTATAAAAGCGTATCCGGCAGACAAAATAACAAGCGATTTCAGAAATTTATTCTTCATTTTCAGTGATTTCAGCCTGTTCACCGCTGAACCGTTCTACTTTTTCGGTAACTGCATTCTCGTCATGTTCGGCACGTGTGAACGCTACTACTTTTGCACCGTCACGTACACGCATTAAACGTACACCTTTGGCATACTGACCCATTATTCTTATATCACTGGCAAGAATCCTGATAATAATTCCGTCGCTTGAAACCATGATAATATCGTCCGTTTCGTCGACTATTTTTATACCACATACATGACCTCTTATTTCATCGACGTGGTAATTTTTAAGACCATAACCGCCTCTGTTCTGAATCCTGTAATTTGATATTTCCGTGCGTTTTCCGTAACCGTTTTCTGTGACCGTCAGTAATGATGCACCCTCACGCATACGTGCTATGCCTACTACGTAATCGTCGTCACGTAACTTGATTACTTTCACACCGTGTGCGGTACGTGACATTGAACGTCCTTTTGATTCCTCAATCCTTATCAGCATACCGTCATGAGTTGCGACAAATATCTGTGCATTGCCGTCAGTGAGACGTACACCAGCTATTTCGTCGCCGTCGTCGAGACCTATGGCACGTAATCCACGTTTGCTTACGTTCCTGTAAAGTGAAAGATTTGTACGTTTAATTTTACCGTTTCTTGTAACAATAGTTATGAATTTATTTTCACTGAAATCGGTAGTCTTAATCATGGCGGTAATTTTTTCGCCGTTATCCAGTGAGAGCAGGTTTATTAAATTAAATCCTCGTGATGCCTTTGTACCGTCCGGAACTTCATAACATTTCAGTTTGTACATGATTCCGAAATTCGATATAAATAAAATATTATCATGACTTCCGCAGACAAACATTTCCTCAACAAAGTCTTCTTCACGCTGTTTCATGCCTGTAATACCACGTCCGCCACGTTTCTGTGTCTTATATTCTGCAATGGGCATACGCTTTATATAGCCGTTATTCGTGAGAGTTACAACACAATCTTCATGCGGTATGAGGTCTTCAATGTCCACTTCACCGCTGACTGCTTCCACATCTGTACGCCTCTTATCACTGAATTTCTTACTGATATTATCGAGGTCATTTATAATAATTTCATAGACCCTGTTGACATCATTCAGAATGTCTTCATAATCTGAAATTTTTGTAAGTAATCCGTAAAGCTCGTCGGTAATTTTCTGTCTTTCGAGACCGGTTAAAGCACCTAATCGCATCTGTACAATTGCTTCCGCCTGCTCGTCGGAAAGACCGACTTCATCTTCAATGTGAAGTCCGGTAAAATCGTATTTATCGTGGTCAAGTATTTCAGAAATTTTAACGTCCATGAAATATTCCATAATATTTTTCTTGCCGATAGCAATATTTTTGCTTTTCCGGAGAATATCAATAACTTCGTCTATATCGTCTGAGGCAAGCACAAAACCCTGAAGAATATGTGACCTTTCAAGAGCTTTTTTGAGGTCAAATTTAGTACGTCTCTGAATTACTTCAACCTGAAATTCAAGATATTTCTGTAACATTTCTTTCAGTGTGAGAATTTTAGGCTCACCGTTGACGAGGGCAAGCATTATAATTCCTACAGTATCCTGCAACTGAGTTAATGCGAAAAGTTTATTTAAAACAATTTCCGGATTTGCGTCCCTTTTTAGTTCGATTACAACACGCATACCATCTTTATCGGATTCGTCTCGCAAATCGTAAAGACCTTCAATTTTTTTATCCCTTGCAAGCTGGTTGATACTCTTCAGAAGTCTTTCCTTACGGAGCATGAAAGGTATTTCATCTACAATGATACAGTTTCTGCCTTTTATTTCCTCAAAATGAGTACGTGAACGGAGTATTATTTTTCCCCTGCCGGTAGCGTATGCGGCACGTATTCCGGCTTTACCCATGATTATTCCACCGGTTGGGAAGTCCGGAGCTTTTATAAATTCCATTAATTCGTCAAGTGTACAATCAGGATTATGAATCAGGAATTTAAGACCGTCAATAATTTCGCCTAAATTATGTGGCGGAATATTTGTAGCCATTCCTACGGCTATTCCGACAGAACCATTGACAAGCAGGTTCGGAAAGCGTGACGGCAAAACTTCAGGTTCTTTTAGTCTGTCATCATAATTCGATACAAAATTTACGGTATCTTTGTTAATATCGGTCAGCATATCGAGAGTTATTTTTGACATTTTCGCCTCTGTATAACGATACGCTGCCGCACCATCGCCGTCTATAGAGCCGAAGTTTCCGTGACCGTCAACAAGCGGATATCTCATTGAAAAATCCTGAGCAAGTCTCACAAGTGCATCGTATACGGAAGTATCGCCGTGTGGGTGATAACGTCCTAAAACTGCACCTACTGTATCGGCACATTTTCTGTATGCCTTATCCGGTGTGAGTCCGTTTTCATGAAGTGTATATAAAATTCTTCGATGTACCGGCTTTAAACCGTCTCTTATATCCGGTAACGCTCTTGAAACTATTACCGACATGGCGTAATTCAATATGGAATTCTGCATTTCATCGCATATTTCAGTATTGATTACCTTTGAGTTATCATTGTAAAGCAAAATTTATTACCTCCTGTAAAATCATTTCAGATTTCTTAAAATTTTGTTTTCATTTTCGGAAAAATTTTCCTTAGGTATGATATAAAAAATAGTTTTTCCGGAAAATATAAGAAAATATTTATTATATTCCATTACTGAAAAATTTTCATCTATCGGAATACGGCTTTTTTCCGGTAAATCCTCATTTCCGGATTCCTCACCGGTGGAAACTGTAGAAATATCAACGTAATTTTCAGCCACTGAAATCCTGTAGACTGCGTTTTCAGTAAGGTGGAAACTTTCAAATAAATTCGACCTTAATTTCCGTGGATTATACCATTGACGCACTGCCATTGCAAGACACACAAATATGAGCAGGTATGCAAAATATTGTGAATTATCGTCAATTACGGCAAATATAAAGACTACTGCCAGAATAAGAAATGCAATAGCTGTTATATTCGCCTGAGGAAATACAAATTTCTTCTGAAATTCAATATATCCCTCACGGAAAATTTCAGACGGTATTGAATAATTT
>CAMWUB010000180.1 GCA_947177345.1 uncultured Ruminococcus sp.
ATTCTACACGGTATTTAAAAAAAAGTCAACTACTTTCATATTTTGTAGCAATTTGTAATAAATACCGGTTATTATGGGGAATTTTTCCGTAAAAAATAACCTGTCTTGAAAAAGACAGGTAATAATTTATTCATTATTTTTTATGATTAATTAAAAATCATTCAATACCCGCCTGCTGTTTAGCGGCGGTAAGAGTATTTTTCATAAGCATTGAGATAGTCATAGGACCTACCCCACCAGGTACGGGAGTTATGTATGATGCTTTCTTTTCAGCGGATTCAAAATCAACGTCACCGCAAAGTTTTCCGTTTTCGTCACGATTCATACCGACATCAATTACAACTGCCCCCTCTTTAATCATATCGCCGGTCACAAATTTTGCCTTGCCGATTGCTAAAACAAGTATATCCGCATTAAGACAGATTTCTTTAAGATTCTTTGTCTTTGAATGGCATATAGTTACTGTACCGTTTTTCTGTAAAAGTAACATTGCCTGAGGTTTTCCGACAATATTACTTCTGCCGATAACAACACACTGTTTACCTGTAATATCTGTTCCGGTGCTCTCTATAAGACGCATTACGCCAGCCGGAGTACATGGCAGAAATGAATAGTTTCCTATCATGATGTGTCCGACGTTTACAGGGTGGAAAGCATCTACATCTTTTTCCGGTGAGATTGCGTTTATAACGGCTGTTTCGTCGATATGTGCCGGTAACGGTAACTGTACAAGTATACCGTTTACCCTGTCATCACGGTTGAGGACGTTCACGAGGTCAAGCAACTGCTCCTGAGTTGTGTTCTCGTCAAGAGCGTACTCGAATGACTGGAAACCGACTTCTTCACAAGCCTTTTTCTTATTATTTACGTAAACTCTCGAAGCGGAATTATTTCCGACAATTACAACCGCCAGACCTACTTTCAAGCCCTTTTCGTCTCTTAAACGTGCTGTTTCTTCAGCGACTTCCGCCTTTACGGTTGCGGAAACTTCCTTACCATTAATTATCTGTGCCATTTTATTCTTCCTCCTGAATATTTTCAATATTATCACTATCAGTTATAGGTTGATAGTCGTCATTGTCTTCGTCAATACCTTGACGGCGTTTCCGTGCCTGCTCAAGAATCTGTTTCGATTCCTCCGTATCACAATAAAGTACATATTTTTCCGGATTTTTCTTTACTCTGATTAACATGAAAATCTGTATCACAACTGAAATTATACATATTACCGCTGATAAAATCTGCGATACCCTCAAACTGCCAATCATAAGGCTGTCTGTGCGGAGACCCTCAACAACAAATCTTTCCGCACCGTACCATGTCATATACATCAGTAATATCTGACCGTCATATTTACGTTTTCTTGAATAAAGTGATATTATCAGAAATCCAAGCAGACACCATACAGATTCATACAGGAAACACGGGTGTACGGTCTGAAGATAATCCAGACCGGAAGCCCTGTCCGCTAAAATAGTTGACTGTATTTCACCGCCGGTCATGCCGAAAATACTGTCCGTATTAGTGCCGAATGCCTCCTGATTTACAAAATTTCCCCATCGTCCAATACCCTGACCTATCAGAAAACCCAGTGCCGTTATATCGAGTATCGGAAGAAACTTTATATTCCGTAGTTTACAGATTATAAGCCCCACCGCTACAGACCCGATTATTCCGCCGTAAATGGCAAGTCCACCGTTACGAGTGTTAATTATCGCCATTATGTCGCCTTTGTAATTGTCCCAGTTGAATATCACATAATAAGTCCTTGCCCCGACGATTCCGCCAAGAACTCCGCCTATTATGGCATCAAGTGCCTTATCGGCATCTATTCCGAAACGTTTCATTTTCGGCATTACGTATATCATGGCGAGTACAAGACCAAATGTTATTATAATTCCGTACCATTGTATATCTATACCAAATATAGTAAATGCCGTCGGATTTATATGGAAAGTCCAGTCAAGCCGTGGGAACTGTATTTCTGCAGGGTCTGATATAGCTGTTATTTCAGTCATTATTCCGTACCCTCTACTACAGAAAGAACTAATCTATCTTCACGGAGTTCACGTTTCATATATTCAAGTACTGTATTGCTTGTCATTCCGGAAATCATATCTATTGTATCATATGGACCTGTTCCGGACATATCCGCACCTAACATCATACCTGCTACCGCCTCGACGTTATTTAACTGTCTTATCATTGCACCGTACATTGATTTCTTTATTCTCTGGAATGTCTTTTCCGGTATACCGTTTTCGGATATATTCTTTACTTCTGATACTATAGCATCACGTACTTTTACAGGGTCATTTGATTCGCCTGCAAAAATTACGGAAAAATAACCGTCACCACAAAATACTTCACAGCTGAAAGTTGAATTTAATACGCCCTCTTTAAGAAGTCTCTGGTACATATCGGAAGAAACATCTGTAATCAATGATGTTCCTATACATAAAGCTATATTCTGTATTAATCTTTCCTTTTCGTCACACGGAGTACATTTATATCCTATATGGAATATCGGTGTACCTACCGGTTGTTTTTCGTGGATTTCAGATTGTACTATAGTTTCAGGTTCTTCAGGGAATACAGTTTCAAGACCTTTATCTTCGCAAGGTTTAAGATATTCGTCGCATATAGCAAGTACTTCGTCGACTTTTACATTTCCGGCAATCGAAAGAACCATATTATTTAAGTTATAAAAAGTATTATAGCATTTATAAAGTAAATCTGCGTCAATCTGTGCGATACTCTCGATAGTACCGGCAATATCAATCTTTACAGGGTGGTTATGATACATACAACGGAGCATATTAAAAAATACTCTCCATTCTGGATTATCGTTAGTCATCTGTATTTCCTGACCTATAATACCCTGCTCCTTATCGACGTTTGCTTTTGTAAAATACGGTTTCTGTACGAAATCAAGCAGAATTTTAAGTGATTCCTGATAATTCTTTGAACAACTGAACAAATAACAAGTCTTGTCAAAAGATGTATAGGCATTACCACTCGCACCGGTTTTTGCATAGAGTTCAAAAACATCACAGTCTTCATTTTCAAATAGTTTGTGTTCGAGGAAATGGGCTATACCCTCCGGAACTGTTGTATATTCCTTATCGTCACGCATTCTGAACATCGTATTTATAGAACCGTATTTTGTACCGAAAAGTGCCTCAACAGTACTGAAACCTTCCATTTCACAGATATATATATCAAGTCCGCTGGAATGTCTGACATATATACAATTATCACCGGTTTTAGAACTTGTAAGAATCTGTTTATTCATTATTTCTGCTCCTCCTTGTCATACATGATATAAATGCTGTCAAGAGTGAGTGACTTTCCGGCATTTATAATATCTTCCTTAGTGACTGCCCTATATTTTTCAAAACACTCTTCAGGTGTGATTATCTCGTCATCACAGAGACAGTCAAAATACCATGAGGAATATGATGACGGCGTATCACCTATTGAAGTAAGTGCGTTATCGAGGCTGAGAAGTGAACTGTTTATTTCCTCGTCAGTTATATTACCGTTTCTTATCTCGTCAAGCTGGTGAAGTATTTCAGCTTTTGCCTTTTCGATGTTATTTCTTTCAACGCCTATATCTAAAAATAAAGTATTTTTATACTTATTTATACGTGTAGCACAATAGTAACATAAACTGAGTTTTTCACGTACATTCATGAAAAGTTTAGATACCGGAGTTTCACCCCATATAGTATTCAGCATCTTTACGGCGTATTTGTCCGGACAGTCATATTTGAAAGCCATTACCATTTTACATTGTCTTACGTCAAATTCTTCAGATTCCGTAATTACTTCCGGTTTTATCGGACTTGGTGTACTGAACGTTATTTTTTCTGAATTTCTGTATATAGCCGAAAAACTTTTACTGAACATTTCCATAACAGTAGGATTTTCTTCGGGTGCGACGTATGTTATTTCAACAGACGCAGTTTTCAGAAGATTCAGATATGCAGTATATGCACTTTCTGCTGTTACGCTTTCGGCAGTTTTTCTTGTGCCGTAACTCATACACTGAGCAGGCTCACCACGGAATGCTGTTTCAACGCCTTTCACAAGAGCATAGCCACGTTTATTATTTATTTCAGAATCTATGCGGTCAAGGAGTTCCTTTTTAGTAATCCTGAATGATTCTTCTTCAAATTTATTGTCATTCACATTAGGTGCGAAAATACTTTCTATAAGAAGTCCGGTCATTTCGCCCTCTATGTCCTCACCGTCGATAGCATAGCGATTGACAATATATGATGCATTTATTCCCAGTATCTGCGAATCGCCTCTTTTTACGGAATATGATGACAAATTAGCTCCGTAAAGTGATGAAAGTTTTTCATTGAGTAGTGAGAGGTCAGGCAGACTTCTTGTTGAATAGGTCAGTACATCCGTGCCTATAACATTTGCCGATGCTGTTTCTTCGGACAGCTTTGTTATGAATCTCACTGATATATGTGCCGTCTTGAATTTAGGGTCAATTATTGAAGTGAATCCTACATTGTTGTCTATTTCAGTTCTGTTGTATTTCATTAATATCAACGCTCCTGTCTGATAAATATATCTTTTTTATTATTTATTATACTATCGTATGCCGGTTTTGTCAAGTGAAATATTATATATTACACAAAGC
>CAMWUB010000181.1 GCA_947177345.1 uncultured Ruminococcus sp.
GCCATAAATCGTCTACTATTCCATGCCCCCATTTATAAAACTCGGCCGCAAAATCTCTTGTATCAAAAAGCAAATTAAAATATGCTGAATTTATTTCATCAACATGATATAATATAATATTTATCAAAGAAACTGAACCGTCATATTTTGAAATTCCACATGAATTACGCCTGTCAGAACGACTGTTTATTACAAAATCTCCACATTTTACAAGTTTTCTGTCATCATGGGCATCTGTTTTAGATACATTTTCAATTTGTGGCAGAATACCCGATTTAGTTACGGATAGTGGCGGATAATCACGGTCACTTACTTTTAAAGAACGAAGTTTATATAAACTACCTATTCTTGTAACATTCCAGTGTTCCGGAATCTCTCCTATCCATTCAATGCCTGAATCTTTCATTTTATATCCCCTTTTGTAAGTTATTCATATCGTCGACGAATACGTTCACGCTACTTATTTTTATTCCGATACTTCTTTTTATATCATAACTCACTTTATTTACTATATTTTCAACCGACGCTTTTATATCAGTACCGTATCTTACTTTTATGTGGATGTCAATAATAATACCGTTTCTGTCCTTTCGGATTATAACGCCACGCCGTTTAAAAAGTCTTCCGTGCGTTATTGCCGATACTGCTGACCGGAATTTATTATCATCGTCTGCATAGGTGATACCTGAACATTCGCATACTGCATGGCGGACTATTTCCGTTATATAGTTTTCAGAGATTGAAATTTTTCCCATAGTATTTTCTGTATTCAACATAACAAAACACCTCCTGTTACAGTAATTATTATAACACAGATTCCGGATATTTACAATAGAATATTTCATGAATTTTATATTGACATTTTTCTGTTATGTGATTATAATTATTACATATCAAATTGAATGACAGGAGATTTTATGAAAAATTTACTTTTTATAGGCGATGTCGTCGGAAAATCCGGCTGTGAATTTTTAGCGGAAAAACTTCCGAAAATAAAGCGTGATTATAATATAGACGTTACTGTAGTAAATGCCGAGAACTCCGCACAAGGTAACGGAATAACACATCATTCAGCAGAAAGTATCATAAAAGCCGGTGCTGATGTCCTTACTACCGGTAATCATGCTTTCCGACAGAAAAATGACCTCGATATTTTCGAGAAGGATTATATAATACGTCCTGCGAACTATCCCGACGGAGCAGGTATAGGTAAAGGTATATGCGTTCTCGATATGGGAGCTTATTCCATAGCGGTTATAAATCTTATGGGTACAATCTATCTTGACCCTCTGGACAATCCTTTCACTAAAATAGATGATATTCTTGAAAATATTGATACTAAAAATATTTTCGTGGATTTTCATGCGGAAGCTACTTCCGAAAAAAAGGCTATGGGTTATTACCTCGCCGGAAGGGTTACCGGAGTTTTCGGAACACATACACACGTCCAGACAGCCGACGAAACTATTATAAAATCCCATACGGCTTATATAACCGATACTGGTATGACCGGCGTTGAAGTATCATGTTTAGGAGTTGAAATAAAACCGGTACTGGATAATTTAAGATTCCGCATACCTGTCAGATTCCGTGAGGCAGACGGAAATTGTTTCATGTGTGCTGTTGTTGTTGCTTTTGAAGAAAAAACAGGCAAATCACACAAAATTCAACGGCTTATTATCAGATAAATCACAAAATTTATTTTTTATTATATTATAATTTTGATTTCCTATTGACAAATTACTATTTTTATGCTATAATGTATAGCAAGTCGGATTATACCGATATATATTATACTTATTTGCAGGAGGGTCATATCGTGGAAGTTTTAAAAGTTTCATCACATTCAACGCCTAATTCCGTTGCCGGTGCTATTGCAGGCGTTATCAGAGAACAGAAAGTAGTTGAGGTTCAGGCAGTCGGAGCAGGTGCAGCTAATCAGGCTGTAAAGGCTATAGCAATCGCAAGAGGTTATTTAGCACCTATTGGTATAGACCTCGTTTGTATTCCGGCATTCGCTAACATACAGATTGACGGCGAGGAAAGAACTGCTATAAAGCTCATCTGCGAAAAACGCTGAGAGGTTTTTTTATTCTGATTTGACGGGACGGACTATGTTCGTCCCTGATTTTGTTATGGAGTGATTTTTATGTCAGTATTATTCAGTGGTATTGAATCTTTAAGAGGTATAGGAAAAATAAAAGCTGAAAAATATCATAAACTCGGTATTGATTCAGTCTATGACCTTATATGTCATTTTCCTAAGAAGTATTTTGATTTTCATTGTAATGTATCCGTACAGAATGCGATTCCGGAAGAATATAACTGTATAAAGTTGAAGATAATATCAAAACTTCCGCCACAGGCTGTAAGAAGAAATCTCACTGTATGTAAGGCTGTTGCTACTGATGGTACAGATAATATAACTGTTATAATGTTCAATAATGTATATGCATTCCAGTATTTAAGGATTGGTTATGTATACTATATGTACGGAAAAGTAACTGAAAATTTTTATGGTAAGGAAATAACATCGCCTGTATATATTTATGTAAATGAAAAAAATCATATTCAGCCACAGTACAGACTTACTCAGGGGCTTACCGTAAATATGGTAAGGGCTGATATGAAACAGGCTCTGAATGTAATGTATAATGAACCTTTTGAAACTCTTCCGGATGATATACTCCGGAAATATTCTCTTAAACCGCTTATGTGGTCACTTGAAAACATACATTTTCCGGAAAATATAAAATCCGTGGAGCAGGCTAAAAAACGGCTTGCATTTGATGAGTTATTAAGATTACAGTTAGGTATGCTCGTTATGCGGAAACGTTCAGAACGGCATACGGCTTTTAAAATGGATAAATCAACGGATATTACGGATTTTATAAAAAATCTTCCGTTTGAGCTTACCGGAGACCAGAAAAGAGCTTCAAAGGAAATTATCGCTGATTTATGCCGTGATGTCCCTATGAACCGGCTTTTACAAGGCGATGTAGGTAGCGGAAAAACTGCTGTTGCCTCGATAGCGTGTTACTTTGCATTTAAGAACGGTATACAATCCGCACTTATGGCACCTACTGAAATACTTGCATCACAGCATTACAGGACTTTATCAGGATTTCTTGAACCTTTAGGTGTAAAAGTATGTCTGCTTACCGGTTCTCTTACTTTAAAGAAAAAATTACAGATACGTTCAGAAATATCCGCCGGAATTTATGATGTTATTATAGGTACTCACGCAATAATTCAGAAAGAAGTGGAATATAAATCGCTCGGACTTGTAATTACCGACGAACAGCACCGTTTCGGCGTGTCTCAGAGAATTGCCTTAGCGGAAAAGGGCGATATGCCACATAAATTAGTAATGTCTGCTACTCCTATACCTCGGACACTCGCACTTATGATTTATGGCGATTTGGATATTTCCATGATAAAACAGCTCCCGAAAGGAAGAAAACCTGTCAGGACTTACGCCGTTACCGGCAAATTACGGAGCAGGGTTTTTAATTATGTCCGTCAGTATCTCGAAGACGGCAGACAGGCTTATATTGTATGTCCTATGATTGAGGATTCCGAAAATGAATTATTTGCCGTTAAATCTTATGCAGAAAAAGTTATAAAATCAGATTTCAGTAAATATAATGTTGAAATTCTTCACGGTAAGATGTCCGCACAGGAAAAGGAATCTGTTATGAAAAAATTCCATGACCATAAAATTGACGTTCTTATATGTACTACTGTTGTTGAAGTTGGTGTTGATGTTCCGAATGCTTCGGTTATGGTTATAGAAAACGCTGAACGTTTCGGATTATCACAGATACACCAGCTCCGTGGACGTGTAGGTCGTGGACAGTATGAAAGTTCATGTATTCTTATAACCGACAGCACTTCAGAAGATTGCATACATCGTATGAAGATAATGTCGAAAACATCTGACGGCTTTGCAATTTCCGAGGAGGATCTGAAATTAAGAGGTCCGGGGGATTTCTTCGGAAACGCACAGCATGGACTTCCAACCATGAAAATAGCTGACCTTTCATGTAATATCGGTCTTATGAATGATGCACGTCAGTGTGCAACAGAAATTATCGTCGATGACCCCTTTTTAAAAAAACCGTGTTATAATTCTCTCAGAATGGAAGTAATAAGGCTTTTTGATAAATATATTATTGGTTAAATGAAAAATTTTATTCTGATTTTTGCCGTTATATCGCAAATCTGAAAATTTTTTCAAAAAAATCCAAAAAAATTTTCAATAAACTCTTGACTAATCGGATAAGTTGAGATATACTGTAATAGTCGTCAGGGAACAACGGCGACGGACAAGAAAGCAGTGTGGGGGTTTAGCTCAGCTGGGAGAGCATCTGCCTTACAAGCAGAGGGTCACAGGTTCGAGCCCTGTAGTCCCCACCATATATGGCCTGGTAGTTCAGTTGGTTAGAACGCTGCCCTGTCACGGCAGAGGTCGAGAGTTCGAGTCTCTTCCAGGTCGCTTTCTTATAAGCTTCTGTAGCTCAGTCGGTAGAGCAGAGGACTGAAAATCCTCGTGTCGTTGGTTCGATTCCGACCGGAAGCACCATAAATGCGGATTTAGCTCATCTGGTAGAGCGCCACCTTGCCAAGGTGGAGGTAGCGAG
>CAMWUB010000182.1 GCA_947177345.1 uncultured Ruminococcus sp.
TATTTATACTCCTTTTATAGTATATACGGCTATAATTTCTTTGTGATTTGCAATTTGCATATCATTCATGCAGAAACTCACATCAGGATAGTTATTGTATCTGTTAAAGACAAGTATTGTGTTATTGCTCCGTATGCAGAAAACTGTATGAATAGTCGAAAGAAATCGCCGACCTGTCCAGAACGAAACGATAAAAATTTCTGAATTTCCTATCTGACGTGATTTTTTATACTTTATTCCGAAATGTCCGAGAGCATTTCCGATTTTATGAGGATTACACCCGAAAAATCCGGCAAGCATACGGAATCTTTCCATATAACGTGATACTTCATATACCGGACGTGCTTTTTTCATATATACAAGTGCGTTGTGTACCGCTATAACCTCGCAACCGTTGAAACTCATATTACATATACCGTAACGCATTCCGGAAACATAACTGACTGCCTGACCGTTAATCATTCTGCCATAAAAAGATTTTTTATAAATCCCTGAATTATATCTGTAATTATTTTCCGTAATCATAAATTATTCTTCACTCTTAAAACTGAATCCGAGATGTTCGTAAGCGAGTTTGGTGGCACAACGTCCACGGGGCGTACGTCCTAAAAATCCTAACTGCATAAGATACGGTTCGCATACATCTTCAATAGTAACGGCTTCTTCACCTATAGCAGATGCAAGAGTTTCAAGACCAACTGGTCCACCGCCGTAACCTTTTATAATCATTTCCAACATACGCCGGTCAAGACTATCGAGACCGAGGGCATCTATTTCAAGACGTGTCAACGCCATTGAAGCTATATTCTGATTTATTTCACCATTACCCATTACGTCCGCAAAATCACGGACACGTTTAAGAAGTCTGTTTGCTATACGTGGTGTACCTCTTGCCCTGCCTGCTATTTCGCCTGCTCCGTCGGCGGTACACGGTATATTGAGTATCATAGCACTTCTGCGGACTATATCCGTCAGCTGTTTCTTTGAATACAATTCAAGACGCTGTATAACTCCGAAACGGTCTCTCAACGGTGCGGATAACTGACCAGCACGTGTAGTAGCTCCTATAAGTGTGAACGGTTTCAAATCCATTCTTATGGAACGTGCAGACGGTCCTTTACCTATGATAATATCAATTACTCTGTCTTCGAGAGCAGGATATAATATTTCCTCGACTGACCTTGAAAGTCTGTGTATCTCGTCAATGAAAAGTACATCATTATCTGAAAGGCTTGTCAGCAGTGAAACTAAATCACCAGGTTTTTCTATTGCTGGTCCTGTAGTAACACGTAAGTTCACACCTAATTCATGTGCTATTATCGCTGAAAGTGTAGTCTTGCCCAGCCCCGGAGGACCATATAAAAGTACATGGTCAAGAGGTTCACCACGGAGTTTAGCGGCTTTTATGTATATCGCAAGATTTTCCTTTACTTTATCCTGTCCGATATATTCGTGAAGAGTCTGCGGACGGAGTGTTATTTCAATATCGTTATCATCGGAAGTATTTTCCGGTGAAATCATTCTCGGAACAAATTCCATATCATCAGCCTGTATCAATTCAGCACCTCCATATTATATAAAAAATTTTAATTATTATTTCTTTAAGTTCATAAGACGAAGTACTTCTCTTATGATTTCCTGTGTACTTGCGGTAGTATCGCATTTTCTTAAAAACGGAGCTATTTCCGCCTGTGAATAGCCCAGTACTATAAGGGCTTCCATTGCCTCGGAAACTGCCGAAACGGAAACATCTGTATTATCCGCCGGTAAAGATATATTTTTTCCGGAAAATGATTCCGTTGAAATTTTGTCTTTTAACTCCAGTACGATTCGCTGTGCGGTTTTAGTTCCTATTCCCTTTGTTTTAGTAAATGCTTTACTGTCACCGGTAGCGACAAGAAAAGCAAAATTTTCCGGTGTTATATCGGAAAGTATAGAAGTTCCGGCTTTTCCGCCGACCCCTGATACCGATATAAGCAACCGGAAACAATTCAGTTCCTGTAACGTCGCAAATCCGAAGAGTTCAATATTATCATCTCTTACGGTCATATGTGTATATATTTTAACTTCACTGCCGACTGCACCGAGTTGTTTAACGGTATTATAAGAAGTTTTACAACCGTAACCTATACCGGAACATTCTACTACAATGAAATTTGTTTCTTTAAGAATTAGAGTTCCTTTAAGACTATATATCATAAAAAAAGCCTCCTTTTATTTATTAAATTAACTCCACCGGATTGTATGCCCATGACATATCGCAACTGCCAAGGCATCGGCGGTATCGTCAGGTTTCGGAATACGTTTCAGTCCGAGAAGATTACGTGTCATTTCCATCATCTGATGTTTTTCTGCTTTTCCGTAACCAGTTACGGAAGTTTTAACCTGTAACGGTGTATACTCCGCAACCGGAATGAATCTTTTAGAAGCTGATAAAATTATCACACCTCTTGCCTGTGCAACGTCTATAGCGGTCTTCTGATTTGTCGTGAAGTAAAGTTTTTCAACAGCCATGCAGTCGGGTCGGAATTTTTCAAAAATATATTCCATATCTTCGCTGATAGTCCGCAGACGTTCAGTGAAAACAGTTCCGGCATCAGTAGTGATTGCACCATACTGAACAGGTATGAAATTAAAGCCGTCGTAATCCAGTATACCGAACCCTACTATTGCATAACCTGGGTCAATTCCTAATATTCTTATCTTTTCCACATTATTTTACCTTTGAAGTTTAAAAAGTCTGTAAGATTGTATATATCTTTCATTATACATTATTATTATACCATACAGAAAGGACTTTTTGCAATATATTTGCATCTTTTTTATTGATTTTTACAAAAAAATCTGCTATAATGAATTGTATGCGATAAAGCTGATTTTTAAGGAGGTAAATTTTATGGACTTACAGGAATTACGCAACAATATTGATATTACAGACGAAAAAATACTATCTCTTTTCATGGAGCGTATGGAACTCTGTAAAGGTGTTGCAGAGTATAAAAAAAATAATAATATGCCGGTTTTTCAGGGTGGCAGAGAACAACAGGTAATTGACCGTATCAAGAAACTTACCAATGATACAGCACTTGAAAACGGTACGTCAGCACTATTCACGACCATTATGGATATAAGCAAACTGTTACAGAACAGAAAACTTCTTCCGGATTCAGACGAATATCAATTCACTGCACCTGATTTCAGAAACACCGGTAAAATAGGCTGTCAGGGTACTTCCGGAGCAAATTCCGAAACCGCTGTTAAAATGATTTTCGGCGACAAAGAACCGGTTTTCTATAACTCTTTTGAAGATGTTTTCAGAGCAGTTCAGACCGGTGAAATAGATTACGGCGTTATACCGCTGAAAAATTCCACTGCCGGTATGATTGACAGTGCATATGACCTTATGGCAAAATACAGTGTATATATTGTAAAACAGGTATGTGTTGAAATAAATCATTGTCTTGCCGTAAAGAAAGGCACTTCAATAAACGATATAAAATGCGTATACTCTCACCCTCAGGCATTGGCACAGTGCAGTGCATTTATAAATAAAAGCGGTCTGGAAACTGCACCGTACAGCAATACTGCCACCTCTGCGGAAATGGTCAGCAACAGCGACGAAAAAATAGCTTCAATATGTTCAGTGGACTGTGCGGAACGTCTCGGACTGGATATTCTCGCTACAGATATTGCAGACTGTTCCGTAAACCGTACACAATTTGTATGTATTTCACGTGATTTACAGGTATCACCGGCATCTGATACAATTTCAATAATGATACAGATTCCGCATACTGAGGGTAGTCTGTACCGTCTGCTGACTAAATTCTACGTCAACGGCATGAATCTTATCAGAATCGAAAACCGTCCTATCCGTGACGGAAGTTTTGACGTTATGTTTTATCTTGATTTCAGCGGAAAACTTGATGACCCGTCAGTGCGTGCCTTAATGAATGACCTATCCGAAAATATGGAATATTTCCGTTGTCTTGGTACTTTCCGCAACGAGTGAAAGGAGTGATTTAATATGTCTGATAAATTTAGTTCGTTGCTTGAAAGAAAATTCGTTTTTCTTGACGGTGCTATGGGAACTATGTTACAGGCACACGGTATACAGACCGAACACGTTCCGGAACTTCTCAATATAACAAATCCGGAAGCCGTCATGAAGATACACCATATGTATGCGGAATCAGGTTCTGATATAGTCTATGCGAATACTTTCGGAGCGAACCGTTTCAAACTCGAAAATACCGGTTACAGTGTTGAGGAAGTAGTAAGAGCAGGTATAAATAACGCTAAAAAAGCCGTAAACGGTAAATCTCTTGTGGCACTCGATATGGGTTCACTGGGTCAGATGCTTGAACCCTCCGGAACTCTCACATTTGAAGAGGCTTACGACGTATACAAGGAAATAGTTCTCGCCGGAAGTGAAGCGGATGTTATAGTCATAGAAACCATGACCGATTTATATGAAGTAAAATCGGCTTTACTGGCAGTCAAGGAAAATTCCGACAAACCGGTACTTGTTACAATGACTTTTGAGGAAAATATGCGTACATTCACCGGTGTATCTCCGGAATGCATGGTAGCTGTACTGGAGGGTCTCGGAGCAGATGCCATAGGTGTAAAC
>CAMWUB010000183.1 GCA_947177345.1 uncultured Ruminococcus sp.
CTATAAGCCTTTTTTCAACATATCCTTTTTAGGCGGAAAATGGAAAAATTTCAAAAAGTATTGCCATTTTCCGCAATATGTGTTATTATTAATTACGCCCTGTTGGGCATTCCGAAAAAATTTTCGGGGAAAGGATTGAGTTTATGAGTAAAGGTAAAACGGCAGTGTGTGTTTGTACAGTGGTTGCTACTTGCATTATAGGTGGTGTATTTATCGTTGACAATGCAATGTCAGGAAACACAGTGGGTAAGTTGAGTGATTCGGAGGTATTTGATTACGAGAATCAGCAACTCACAAATACTATGCCGAATTTCGCTGAACCCATAGTTGAAAACACAAGAATTATCACAGCAGATAACAACAACTATTTTACCCCACAGATACCGGCAGATGATGAATCTATAGCCGATGTCATGCTTAATGAAGAATTTCCAGTATTCTACACAGAATCAGACGTTACAGAAACAATCCTGACAGAAGAATCTGTAACTTCAACAACATCTTCTTCTTATGAAGAATCAGAAGAAAATTTATCAGTAGTATCAGAGACTACAACAGCGGAATCTGCTGTCGCTGAAACTTCTGAAACTAATACTACAACGGTCATTCAGGCTACAGAAGAACCGGAAAATAACGATTATTATTCTTTTTTTGCACCGGCTGAATGGTTCTATATGGAATCCGTAACGCACGAAACCGTTGAGGAAGTTACTACTGAAACACCTGCTCCGAAAGATGTTGATACTACAACAACTACAACTGTTCCGGAAGAAACTACAACTACCACTACAACCACCGCTCCGGAAGAAACAACTACAACCACTACAGAAGAATCCACTACCACCACAGAGGAAACAACAACAACTACTACAACTACTGAAGAGGCAACTACAACCACTACCACCACCACGGAAGAAACTACTACAACCACCACAACAACTACCACAACGGAAACAACCACTACTACCACTACAACAACTACTACAACGGAAGCTCCGTACATAGAAGAAGTCTATACTACTGAAACAGTTGATTATTACGATTATGATTACAGTTATGATTATGAATATAATTATTCACCTACATATGTTTCAGATTATGATTATACACTTCTTTGTAATGCGGTAGCACATGAAGCCGGTTCAAGCTGGATTGACATTTACAGTAAGGCTTATGTAGTTGAAGTAATCATGAACAGAGTAGCAAGCCCGTTGTTCCCGAATACAGTTTATGATGTTCTTTCACAGCCGTATCAGTTTGAGGGTTCTGAGATGTATACATGGCTTGGTGGATATTCAAGTGAAGTGACCAATGATGTAATATCCGCTGTTGACTTATATTTCAGTAATCCGTATGCTTTCTCTCAGGGATATATGTATTTCTTCGGAGACGGCTATCAGAATTATTTTTCAGTTGATTATCAGTAAATATATGTACTTATCTCTAAAAAGAAGTCCGGAATGTAAAAGTTCCGGACTTCCTTTTTATTGCCTATTGAAAAAACTGTAATAATATGTTATAATGTGATATATTCTAAAATTGGAGGTGTTTAAAATGGATTTTTTAACAAGTATGCCTGCTTCGCTGATATGTGCGATACTATGCGGTATACTTATATTTTCGGCGTTGGTGTTCATGCTTATATCGTGGAATGAAAATTACCACGCTTATGAGTACTGGGACAGAATATCCGGATTCATGGAGCTGGTGGAAAATAATATTTCCTATCCTCTTGAATGCGACGAAATTCTGATAGGAAGACACGCATCTGCCGATATACGTCTGCCTGACTTGTCGGTATCACGGTATCACGCTATACTTACTGTTTCTGAAGGAATCTGGACTATTATTGATATAGGTTCAAAATCCGGCGTATTTGTCAACGGAACACTTGTAAAACAACGTGTACTCCGTGAAAATGACGTAATAAACCTCGGAAACAGAAGACTTGTTTTCAGACGCAGAATGGAGGAAGAAGATGTATATTAATATTTTTCTTTATTTAATATCGTGTTTTTTCGTAATGTTTACACATTCGGCGATGCTTCTGAATGTATATCTGCACGGAAATTACGAGAGTATAACCAAAGTAATAATACTTGCTTCGGCGGTACTTGTCCTTGATGTGACGTGGTTCATAGTAATAAAACTGTTCCGGCAAAGAAGTTTTGTTATTGATTTTCTGCTGATACTGATTCTTAATATGAGTGTTATATTCCAGTCATGCTTCAGTGGAGGAGTAAATCTTTCAGTAAAGCATTATATAACCTGTATGGTCTCACTTGCCTGTTCCAAAGGTGCTTTTGTACTGTGCAGAAATCACAAATGGCTTCAGATGCAGAAAAAATATTTTTATATCGGAATAGGTATACTTATGCTTGTAATACTTACACTTACGGGTTCAGAAAGTATGTGGATAGCAATAGGTTCAATAACCATACAGCCCTCTGAATTTATAAAGCCGTTGTTTGTGCTTGCCTGTGCCACGTCGGTAGCGGAACAGCAGAATAAAAAACAGATAGCGTGTTTTCATGTGGTATATGAAAACTTCGCACTGTATGGGCTTACATTATTGATATGCCTGCTACAGTGGTGGTGTCATGACCTCGGAAGTCTTCCTACATTTGTGGGTATATTCGCTGTGGGATTTTTCACGAGAATATGTTATCCGAAAGCTAAATTTTCAAAGACGACTTTAATAAAAGCCGGAGTAATACTCCTTATAGCCGGAATAATTGCCCTGAAATTCGCACCGGAATATGTTCAGGCAAGACTTCACACTGACATATGGAATGACCGTTCCGGCAACGGCTGGCAACAATCGCACGCACTTATAGCCATAGCTGACGGTGGCTGGTTCGGTAAGGGAGCAGGTTACGGAAATCTTCACGAAGTTTTCGCCTATGAACATGATATAGTATTTGCTACAATAAGTGAGGAATGGGGGCTTGTATTTGCCGTTATGGTTATTCTGTTAATAATCATACTTGTTGCAATACCGCTTATAAATCCGCCATGTTCATACTATCATGCAACGATGTCAGCCGGTGTATGTGCTTATTTTATAATGCAGATGTCCCTGAATATTTTCGGTTCATGTAATCTTATCCCATTTACCGGCGTTACGATACCGTTCATATCTGCCGGAGGTAGTTCCATGATGGCAAGCGGACTTATGGCAGGTATGCTTATGGCTTCGCAGTCACCGGAAATAAAAAATCCGCCTGTAAGGAGGAGTACGCAATGAAAGGCATCAGACGTTGTCAGTATATAATCAGTCTTTTTATAATATTTTTCGTCATAGTAATGGCTGTGCTTATAGTTAAAATACGTGCGGAAGCAAGATTCTATATGTCAAATTCAGACCGGCAGGCGTTAGGAATGGTTTATGACAGAAACGGCGGTGTACTTTTCGACGGTGACGAATCACACTGGTATGAAGATAATTACTTCATTGACGTGGGAAATCTTATCGGCGACAATAAAGGTCAGATGACCAATACACTTGTTTCACGTAATCTTGAAAAATTAAGCAACTATAGCTTTTCTTCCGGAGCAGTAAATGACGGCAAATCCGCTATTTATACAACCCTTGACCATAATGCGAACCGTGCGGTATATAACGCCTATGGCTTCCAGAAAGGCTGTGCTGTAGCATATAATTACGTCACCGGCGAGATACTTATATGTACAAGTCTGCCATCGCTTGATGTCACGAATGGTTACGATAATATAGAGTACTTCGAGAGTGGTACGCTGATTTCAAAAAATATGTACTGTACTGTACCAGGTTCAACACAGAAGATTTCAACTGTAATATCTGCCCTTGAAATACTTGGAAAAGATGCATTATTTTCAAAAATATATAGCTGTTCCGGACACTATACCAATCAGAACGGCGATATTATAGACTGTCATAACTGGAGCGGTCACGGTGAACAGAATATACAGCAGGCTGTTGAAAACAGTTGTAATCCGTTTTTCGCACAGCTTATAGAAAACAGCGAACTTGAAATAAATGATATAATAAAGAGATACAGAAAACTCGGTTACGCCGTAAATGATGACGATATGGAGTATATAAACATAGACGGCATTTTATGCGAAAAGGCTTCAACAACACTGGTAGATAAACACGAGTTCCGGACGGAATGGGGTTGTATAGGTCAGGGCGATACTATGGTAAGCCCGATACAGCTCATGATGTGGCAGAGTGCTATTGCTAACGGTACAGGTAAAATGACTATGCCACACCTTATAGACCATGTAACCGACGTTGAGGGAGAGATTACGGAAACTGCTGAAACAAAGTTCAGCAAGCAGATTTTTTCAGTGGAAACAGCCTCGACTGTCAAGCAGATTATGTTGACAAATGGTGCAAATCATTATACTTATTCAATTGGTAATTATCCGTTAGGTGTCAAGAGCGGTACAGCACAGGTACAGGACGGCGAAAAGGAAAATTCATTACTTGTAGGGTTCGTTGATGACCCTGCAAAGCCTATAGCATTCTGTATACTGGTTGAAGATAAAAATTCCGGTTTTGCCACTACCGAACAG
>CAMWUB010000184.1 GCA_947177345.1 uncultured Ruminococcus sp.
ACAACAATAAAAAGCTACAAATAAAATCATCACTTGAAAGGGAAATAACAAAATTATCTATAATATTAAAACGCTGTTCAGCAGTTTCCGGATTTTTTTCATTGATTTTATCAAGCAACACAAGAGAAATCCTTTCAGAATCCGTGTCGCCTGTCTGAGTGTACAAATATTTCATTAACTGTCTGCCGGAATAAATCGTACCATTATGAATAAGTGTCCAGCAACGTCCGGTATTATCCGTCTGTCTGAATGGGTGGCAGTTTTCAGTTTTAATTGAACCGACTGTTGCAAGGCGAATATGTGCAAGAGTATTTTTTTGTGGTTGAGTTCCCGCAATTATTTCAGAAATCTGTTCACTTTTTGCGGAACATTCCGCTTTTTTTATGATTTCCGTTATATTATGATTTTCACGCATAAGCCCCCAGCCGTGTGGGTGCTGTATACCGTGACTGAAAAAGTCTCTCAGATACGTGCGTATATCAGTTTCATGACTTGCGGAAAATCCAAAAAGTTCACACATATAATTCACTCCCCGATTTTATTTTTTCGCAGATTCTCATACTGTTAAGTTTATGGCGTTCATATGCTATTATGTCAAGAGGTTCAGGAAATTCAATAAAAAATTTTTCCATTTTGTCAAGGAAATTATCTGCTGATTCCTGTATCGGAACATCTTCAATCATAACGTCGGAAATGTCATACAATGCCGATAATTTATGATTTTCAATTGCCTTTTCCTGAAGTTCGGTTGTGAAGTCAAAATCTTCTTTATTGAGAAGATAAATAAGAAAAAGGTGGGTAAATTTAAGGTCTTTTTCAGAAATGCCGAGTTTTTCCAGTGGGTTAAGGTCAAACATACGTAATTCTATGTGGTCAACGCCATTATTGATTAAAGCCTCAAGGGAATTTTCACCGCTCGGTTTCAAACGTACCGGCAAATATAATTCACCGGCTGAAAACAGAACTCCTTTTTTTATGTAATTCTGAATACTCCTGATATATTCCGGCAAACCGGTATAATCCAGTTGCGGAATAAACTGATTCCAGTAACCTCGCCGACTGTTTCGCATTGAAGAAAATCCGCTGAATACTGTACCGTGTGTGTTATCCTTATCAAATGACAAATCATACAAAGGACTTGCGGAAGTAAGAAGAACTATCAGCCAGCTATAACGGCTTACTTGTTTGAGCAGGCGGAAATATAATGTGTTCTTATCTGTATTGAAAGTTTCAAGATACTTTTCAGAAAACGAAAAATTGAAATGTATTCCGGAATAAAGCATCATTCTTTTTCCGTAACGGCGTGCGAGACTTATTCTGTAGTCGTGTTTTGCGGAAAGAATACCGTCATAATGTGCAATAGGTATTTCTGATTCGTCGTCAATATGTGGCGGATTACTATAAAGCCAAAGTGTTTCGCCATGCTGATTCAGAATAGTTCTTGCATTTGTGTCAAGAGTTTCAAGACTTTTCATTACTTCCCTGATACTGTTGCATACCGGAGTAATAATTTCAAGCTGATTTTCGCAGAAATCCCTTGATAAATGTTCGTCGTCAAACGGGTGCGAAGTCTGTGCAAGTCTGCCGTTTTTATCAATACGGAGTGTTTCACGTTCAATCCCGAATTTTCCTTTAAATATGTAATTTTCCATTGGTATCACCTCTATGATTTTTTGAGTTGCAAATCCTGAAATTTTATGCTATAATAAGCGTAACAATCAACAGGAGGTATATTATGTCAGATTTATTTTCTTATTTTATTGAAGAAATTGAAACAAATAATTTCAAAGTACACGGCATTGAAATTTTTCAGAATAATGATATTATTTTCCGTCATATGTGGAATGATGATATACGTTATCCTGTGTATTCCGCAACGAAGTCATTTACTGCTACCGCTGTGGGAATGGCAGTCGATGACGGGATATTTTCCATTGAAGCACCGTTAAGTGAATATCTTGAAAAACGTTATCTTCAGGATATGCCTGCTCATCTGATGGAAAATTTCTGTAAACTGCCTGTCAGCAGATTTCTTAAAATGTCAGTAAGCGGTTATCCGTTCAGACCATACGGCGACGACTGGCTGAAAACAGTTCTTGATACAGATACAGATTTTTCAAAGACGGATTTTTATTATACAAATGTTTCAGCGTATCTTGTCGGAATAGCCTGTGAAAATGCAGTCGGCGGAAATCTTCCGGAATATCTTAATTCAAGATTATCTGAACCCCTCGGCATTGAAAATATTGTATTCCAATCAGACCCACAGGGGCGTTTTTACGGTGCTACCGGAATGTATCTGGCTGTTCATGAATTAAGTCTGTTAGGTAGGCTTTATCTTCAAAAGGGCATATTTAATAATAAGCGTATATTATCTGAAAAATGGGTCAATGAAGCCACAACACTACAGATTGAAAATTCCTCCAGTGGTTATGGGTATTTCTTCTGGAAAAATGGTAATCATTTCAGTATAAGCGGAAAATGGGGTCAGAAATGCCTGATATATCCTGAAAAAAATCTGATAATAACTTATCTCGGCGATATGCCCGATAATGCCGGAAAACTGCAGTCTGTTACGGAAAGTTTCGCCGAAAATTATTTATAAAGTGCGTTCCGGATTCTCTCTAGTGCTTCTTTCAGAATACTTCTCGGACACGCAACGTTAATACGCTGGAATCCCTCACCGCATTTACCGAAAATTTTTCCACTGTCAAGCCATAGTCTCGCCTTATGGATAATCAGATTTTCCAGTTCGTCAACAGTCAGACCGGTTCTTCTGCAATCAAGCCATACAAGATAAGTACCCTCTGTATTTATCATGGTTACGTCCGGAAGATTTTCAGCGACGTATTTTTTCACAAACCTGATATTTTCCGAAACATAAGCAAGCATAGCCTGATACCATTCTTCACCATTGCTGTATGCCGTTTCACAGGCGACAAGACCCATTACTCCTAACTGACTTGTTCCTGATGCGTCAAGTTGTTTCTTAAATTTAAGTCTTAATTCAGGATTCGGAATAAAAATATTTGACATCATCATACTTGCAAGATTGAAAGTTTTACTCGGCGATGTACAGATAACGCTGATATTTTCAAATTCTTTCTTCAGACTTGCAAAAACATGATGTTTTCCGTGAAAAACAAAATCCTGATGTATTTCGTCGCTGACGACAATAACGCCATGTTTCAGGCATATATCGCCAATCTGTATCAGTTCCGATTCCGTCCATACTCTGCCCACCGGATTATGCGGACTGCACAGGAAAAATAATTTTATTTTTTCGTCAATAATTTTCTGTTCAAAGTCATTGAAATCAATGTGATAACGGTTATCATCGCCGAGATATAAGTCATTGCTGATAACTTTTCTGCCGTTATCCCTTATGACTTCCGAAAATGGATAGTAAACCGGCAACTGTAATAAAACGCCGTCACCGTATTGTGTATAGGCTTTCACCGCCATTGCAAGAGCGAATACAACCCCCGGAGTTTTCACAAGCCAGTTTTCTTTAATATCCCAGTCATGATGACGTTTCAACCAGTCACGGACTATTTCAAAATACGGAGTTTGCACTTCACTGTAGCCGAATATCCCATGTTTTGCACGTTCTGTTAAAGCGTCCTGAATATATGACGACGTTTCAAAATCCATGTCAGCAACCCAGAGCGGTAATACATATTCCGGCATACCACGCCTGACGGCAAAATCATATTTAAGACTTCTTGTATTTTTACGGTCAATAATTTTATCAAAATCGAGATTTCTTTCAGCCATTCAGGTCACGCTCCGTTTCACGAAAAACTTTATCGAGTTCGTAAATCAGGTCTTCTGAATTTTCGATACCTACAGAAAGTCTCAATGTACTTTCTGTGATTCCGTTTTTTTCACGTATTTCAGGCGGAACGTCTGCATGGGTCTGTGTAGTGGGATATGTTATCAGAGTTTCCACACCGCCGAGACTTTCCGCAAATTTTATCATACGGACTTTTTCAAGTATAGACAGTGCAAATGCTTTACTTTCCAACTGAAAAGTAATCATTGCCCCGAAACCTCTTGCCTGTTTTTTCATGATTTCATGTCCGGTATGTTCCGGAAGTCCGATATAAATAACTTTTGTAACGGATTTCTGTTCTTTCAGCCAGTACGCTATTTTAAAGGCATTTTCCTGTGATTTTTCCATACGGATACCGAGAGTTTTTATACCACGCAGAATAAGCCAGCTGTCAAACGGTGAAAGACCTGCTCCGGTAGTTTTTATAAGAAATGCGAATTTTTCGGCAATATCGGTTCTGTTGGTAACAAGAAATCCTGCCAGTGTATCATTATGACCGCCAAGATATTTAGTACCGCTATGTACTACAATATCCGCACCGAGATTAAGGGGATTCTGAAAATACGGCGACATGAAAGTATTATCAACTATCAGGAGCAGGTTATATTTTTTAGCTATTCCGGAAACAACGGCAATATCAGTTACATTCATCATAGGATTGGTCGGCGTTTCAATATAAATCGCTTTTGTATCGGATGTTATAAAAT
>CAMWUB010000185.1 GCA_947177345.1 uncultured Ruminococcus sp.
GATATAGTCACTGCATAAAAATAAATTGTCCGTATGTGAAAGTACGGACAATTATTATAATATTTTAGTAACGGAGGAATTTTAATGAAAAAAATTCTTGTAAAAACCCTTGCATTAATGACAGCCTTGTCAGTACCGGCGATATACAGTAACGGTTATGAAACATTAGTTTCAGCAGATAATTCTGAAAATAATTTCAGCCTGTCGTTTCCGGAATTTTCATATATAGCAGGTCAGAACGACGGAAAACCGCTTCCGGTGGCACAAGGTACGGAATATCATAATAATATAAGCCTGTACAGTACAGCAGATATGCCGTCAAGTTTCGATATGCGTGAACATGGTACTATATCATCTGTAAAGAATCAGGGTAGTTATGGTACGTGCTGGACATATTCTTCTGCCTCCAGTGCGGAATCGAGCGTAATAAGTACTGACCCGTCTGTAAATCTTTCTGAACTTCATACGGCGTATTATTCATATTACGGCGATGACCAGATTAGTATATCAGCCGAAACACTCAAGGAACATCTTGATATGGGCGGTTCTTCTGAGATAGTAACTAATTTGTGGTCTCAATGGATAGGACCGGTATATGAAAGCCGTCTGCCGTATGATGATATAAGTTTCTTTGAAACTTCCGACGGTATCGACGATATGCGTTATACAAGTGACTATCATCTTGAAAATGCGTATCTTTTTGACTTCAATGAAGACCGTTCAAATTTTGACGATATAAATAATCTTGTTAAGCAGTTTATATATGACGGAAATGCAGTTGACGTATCATTTTATCACGATTCGCCGGAATCCTATAATGCTAACTGGAATTGTGTAAACAGTAACAGGCTTCCTAAATTTGCTAATCACTCTGTAACGATTGCAGGGTGGGACGACGATTTTCCGGCGGAAAATTTCAAAGTAAAACCTGAACATAATGGTGCATGGCTCATAAAAAACAGCTGGGATTATTCATTTGGTGATGACGGTTATATGTGGATTTCCTATGAAGATAAAAGTCTTAACCTGTTCGGAGTTTATGAACTCGGTGACAAGAATAATTATTCCGTGAATTATCATCATGATACTTTTGTACCGTCACAGCTTCTTAGTGCATATTCTGACGACGAGGAAATAAAACCCTCTTATATGGCGAATGTATTCACAGCCGATTCAGATGTGCAGATAGATGCAATATCAACATATTTTCAGAATGCCGGAACTGATTACGAAATAACAGTATATTCCGGACTTACCGACGAAACAGACCCTACTTCAGGTAAAGCTTCTTCAGTGACAGCCGGATATGATTCACTGACAGGTTACCGTACTATTGAACTTTCAGAAAGCGTAATAGTAAAAGCCGGTGAAAAATTCGGAGTTGTAGTTAAGATTTCCAGCGAAGAAAATCAGTATGTTATACCGCTTGAGTCAAGTCTTTTTATAAAGGATTCTGAAACAGGTGATGTAATTGATATAAATAAGTATTCCACAGCTGAACAGATTGCAACTTATACCGGCAAAAACGAAAGTTTCTACAGTGCCGACGGTAAACACTGGTCTGATGTTTCGCTTGAAGAACAGAAATATACTGACGAGGAAAAAGCACTTATGCTTGAATCTCTTAAAGATGAGATATATTCCGGAATACCTGAGGAGAACAAGCAGGAACTTCAGGAAGCTGACGAACTCTATGAAACTTATGAGGCACTTTTTGCCACAGGTGATTTGTATATTACTATGGGAAATATTTCACTTAAAGCCTTTGGAAATCCAGTAGGAAACGTTAAATTTTCGCATATATCCGGAGAAGTTCCGACAGATGAGGCAGTTACTCTTACCGCTTCAGAGGATATATTTGTTTCAGTAAATGATTCTGAATACAAACCATATACCGAACCTATAAAAATTACGGAAGATACAAAGATTTCGGCTTATACTACTGACCCTATGAAAGTTACCGAAAGAATATATAAACCTGCTCAGGCTGGATTAATAGGACTTCAATATAAAGGAAATGTCTCCGGTAATGCGTCTGCTATAAAGGTGAACGACAGCGAATATATTATAGAATTATCCGCAAATGCTTCATCTGTGCAGTTTTATCCTGAAACGGTCGCCGAGATTACTGTTAATGGCAAGAAAATAAATCCTTATGAATATACTGAAGATATAGATATTTCATACGGTGAGACCGATATTATTTTAAAACTCGAAGAACCTGATAAGCTGTCAAATGATGTAACTATAAGAGTTATGAAAGCTCCGGTTGAATTTAATCTTGAAAAAGAAACCATAATTTTTCAGACAGGTTTTAAAGTCACGGCTGAGGACGGCAAACAATTCAGATTAGGAGACAGTGTAAGTGATTACGCAGGACAGACTATTACAGCTGTAAATAATGATAATTCCGAAAAATTTGAGTATACAATACCTGAAAGGGCAGAACTTCCGGAACTTGAATACGATTATTATTACGAAACTTTAGGATTTATCCCGAATGAAACCGCTGAACTTCTTAAGTATTCCCTTATAGAAGAACCATCTGAAAGTGAATATATTTCTGCCGGAAACAGACTTGTTGACGGTACATGGATTAATTCCGGTATGGTTATGAACAAGGCTTTTAAAGTAATCCCCGGTGAAACGATTACTTTTAAAATATCTGCCGGAAACGGTATGTTTGCAAGCGAACCGGTTAAATATAAAGTACCTGAAGCACCGTCAGCACCTGAAACAAATCCGGAATTTACTTTAAAAGACGGAAAATATTATCTTTCAGGATATGATTACGAAATAGCACCTTCAGGAAATCCCATGAGTGAGGAAGATATTAAAGAGCTTTATGAAAGTATGGGATATAATTCAGAAGAAGATTTTGAAAGTATTATTAAATTGAGATACGGAAAAAGTCTCGAAGAAATGGCAGAAGTTCTCGGACAGGAATGGGGAACAGATTACGCCATTGAAAGCGGTCAGAAAGTAGCTGTAAGACTTGCATCTACTGACAGTAAATTTGCGTCGGAATGTAAATTCATAACAGTAGGAGAACGTAAAGGCGATGTTAATGATGACGGTCTTGTAGATGCTGTGGATTCTACACTTGTACAGATGCATTATGCTTCAGTTTCTACCGAAGGTACTGGAATTATCGAAACAGATAAGCTGTCAAGAGCCGATTATAATGATGATGGTTTTATAGATGCCGTCGACGCAACGGCAATACTTATTCATTACGCTGAAATATCCACTAATAATGAATAAATCCGGAAGTATATGTCTTATAATATCGCTGATAGCTGTAATATTTACGGCAGTTTTCGTATTTTTTCCGGAAAGTAATTCAACGGAAGAGGAACTGACAATTACGGTCATGAACACCAATCCGGTTACTTCCGGAACGCTACCGGCTATTACGACTATTACAACTACTACATTAATTGAAATAACTACCACACGGAAGAACACAACGACAAAAATTACTACATCTGAAACAATGACGTATTTTACTGAAACATTTCCGGAAACTGAAACTTCAACCGTTACAGAATCCGTGACTACTTCGACGGAATCCATTATAACAACTCAGATAGTTGAGACCGTCACGGAGCAGGTAACGGAACAGATTTTCATTGATATAAATAACGCTGATGTCGGAGAACTGACAAAATTATACGGTATCGGCGAGGCAATTGCCTGTGAAATAGTAAATTATCGTGAACAGTACGGAGAGTTTTCAAATATCGAGGAGATAATGAATGTTTCCGGAATAGGTGAAGTTAAATTTTCCTATATACGTGATTATATATATGTACAGAATCCTGTATATTATATTGAGGAAGAACCGGAGGAAATTCCTGAACCTGAACCCGAACCGGAAACATTTCCGGAAGAAGAAGTTTTAACAATATTTCCGATAAACATAAATACCGCCGGTATTGAGGAACTTATATTATTGCCGAATGTAGATGAGCAGGTTGCACAGGATATAATAAATCTTCGTGAACAGTTACAAAAATTCAGTAATACATACGAATTACTATACGTGGAAAAACTTACACAAAAACAAGTAGCGGAATTAGTGGAATTTGTAACTGTTGGTGAATAACTCTAAAAGATAAGTATTATAATAGTGCATATGTATCAAAACTGCTTGTAACTGTTTTGTAACTTTCTGAAATTTTAACTGTAATTTATGTGAATTTCAACAAGAAAAACATCCTACCCTGTACTTAACACTAATAACAGTTAATGAATGCAAAGCAGTCTGGATTATGTCCTTCATTTCTACCATATCCTGGCCTTTCCCCAGATATGAAACATGCAAGCTGGTGATTTTTATAAGTTGCTTCTAAAGCTCTAGAATGAACTATTTGTATGAGCATTTCAAATATTTTGGCATAAAGCCACAAATGCCATAAGAAACTGGCATTTGGTCCTCCTGCAATGCTTTTATTCTCTGTTGAGAACTTTAACTTGAGATCATGAAGGGAAATCTTTTGGCAGCTATATCTAGA
>CAMWUB010000186.1 GCA_947177345.1 uncultured Ruminococcus sp.
GCATTACTGTCCGTAGCGGTAATGGCAGTACCGGCAATTCCGGCATCTTTCGGGACAGTCGGAAATCCTGTCACAGCGGTGGCCGTCGACGATAACAATGACGACTGGCTTCATGCAGAGGGTAGCAGACTTTACGACATGAACGGTAACGAAGTATGGCTTACTGGTGCTAACTGGTTTGGACTGAACTGTATTGAATACTCACCGCATTACCTCTATGCAGGTGATATTGACGATATGTTACAGGAAGTCGCCGACAGAGGTATTAATGTTATCCGTTTTCCTATTTCAACGGAACTTATTCTCTCATGGATGAACGGCAAGCCATTCCAGATAAGTGCCGGTGGTATGCAGGCTGTATATAATCCGCCGGTAGACCAGGACGACGGCAACGGTGGTATCGTCGAGGCTGGAAGATACGGCAATCTTAACAAGGATTTTGTTGAATCCGACGGCAAAACCCTCATAACAAGTGACCGTGGATTTGATATAATCCTTGATAAGTGCAAGAAGTACGGTATCAAGGCATTTATCGACATACATAGTCCGCACGCCGATAATTCCGGACATAACTATAACTTATGGTACGGTAAGGAAACAACGGCAGACGGTACAATGGTTACTACTGAATTATGGCAGGAATCGCTTGTATGGCTTGCCGAAAAGTACAAGAATAACGATACACTTTTAGGTTACGACCTCAAGAACGAACCGCACGGAAAAGGTCAGGAGGGCGATAAGGCTGCCAAGTGGGACGGTTCAACCGACGAAAACAACTGGGCTTATGCCGCTACAAATTGTGCCGAAGCTATTCTTGACGTACACCCCAATGCACTTATTTTTATAGAGGGCGTTGAACAGTCTATGAGTGGTGCAATGCCTGGTGATTACTGGGGTATGGGCGACAGACGTGACAACTCGCCATATATTGGTGCATGGTGGGGTGGTAACTTCAGAGGTGCAAGGGAATATCCGATAGTACCTAAGCAGGGAACAAGTCAGATAGTATATTCTCCGCATGATTACGGTCCGTCGGTTTATGCTCAGACATGGTTTGCTAAGGACTTCACAACGCAGACACTCCTTGACGATTACTGGTACGATACATGGGCATATATCAACGCCGAGGACATAGCTCCGGAACTCATTGGCGAGTGGGGCGGTCATATGGACGGTGCAGAGAATCAGAAATGGATGGAACTTCTCCGTGATTACATGATTGAAAATCATATAAATCATACATTTTGGTGTCTGAATACCAACTCCGGCGACACAGGCGGATTATGGAAAAATATTTCATGCGGTCAGTATGCCGGTTCTACAAAGATTGACTGGGAAGAAGAAAAATACGCTCTTATGGAAAAATCCCTGTGGCAGACTCAGGAAACCGGAAAATATATCGGTCTTGACCACCAGAAAGCACTCGGAAATAACGGACTTTCACTTAATGAGTTCTATACAAGTTACGCCACAACAGAGGGCAGTAACCTTGACGGCGGAACAGTTCTCGATAAAGCCGGTAAACCTGTTGATTCCGGAAGTGTCGTAACTACAGCTACAACCGCTAAGCCTGATGCTACAACCACAACTACTACAGCAAGTTCAGCCGGAACGGCTACTACAGCGACAACCAAAAAACCGGATACTACTTCAGGTGATATATTATACGGTGATGCCAATAAAGATGATGAAGTAACTGTTGCTGACGCTGTACTTGTAATGCAGTCGATTGTTAATGCTGATGATTTCCCTCTTTCAGAGCAGGGTAGAAAAAATGCCGATGTTATCGGCAATGACGGTATAACAAGTAGAGATGCTCTTGCAATACAGATGTATATACTTAAACTTGTTGAATCGTTACCGATAGATGAATTTCCTGAATATTAATGACATTAATAAAAGGACGTTTTTTTAAGAACGTCCTTTTTTTCAGGCAGGATAATAGAAATCAAGAAGTAATTCGACGACAAGCGAATATGATTTTATACCGTCAGTGCGACCATTCGCCTTTATATTGGTATCAATTGCGGTTGTAGAAACTGTACTTACTGTTTCAGTCGGGATTACTTCTTTTTCGGCGTTTTCAACCCAGTAGTTATCCGGCATGAATCTGAACCAGTCACGGCGGACTTTATCGGAAATATTATCAGTCAGGTGAAATGCTCCGGATATGTTCTGATTATATATTTCATTATGAACGTATTCAAGGGCTGAAAGATAACCCGAATACTGAAAATTTAAATCATTACTGCACTGAGTAGTAGCATAGAACGATATGAAATTTGCTTCGTCTTCCTGTATGAATCCCTTAAGATGTGAAAATTCATGACAGACAGTTTCCGGCAGATTTGTACGACACATATCGTCATTGTAATTTGATTCAAGCGAAAACGGGAAATAAATTCCGGTAAGATGCGACTGGCTCATAAAATACGAAAATAATATAGGTTTAGCTTTCGGATAATATCCCCTGAGTTGCGGAAAAGTTTCACCGGCAGTTTTCATAGCCTTTTTAGCTTCCGGATTAACATCTTCTGTGAACTCGAAACAGTCTGAATCATCACGAGATACTTTTTCTGCTAAATCGTTGGCTTTTTCTATGAGCAGGGAATATAATTCAGTAATCTGATTTTCAGTGTGTTCAGAATGTTTAAGATATTTTTCAGAAAACGGTGTACACTGATACATTATGAAGCAGTTCATGGTTTCAGTAGTCAGAACGTATGTGAATACAAAAAGGTATATTAAGCAAGCCGTCGATATAGTTTTTTTACGGAAATTTTTTCCGAATATCAGCAGTAAAACAGTACAGGGAATACCCACCAGTATGAGCAGGATTCCGATTAATATAAGTATTTCGCCTACCGAAAACGGTAGTAATCCGGTAATAAAAGAAATCGGATTCGCAAAAAGCGGAAAAATCTTCTCTGTATAGAAATCGGCAAACGGACTGCAAAGCCTTGCCAGTACGTTCAGAAGTAACATTATTATACATATTATGAACAGTACAGAGTATTTTTTTTTAATATGAAATTTTTTCATGTTTATATATTATTTAGCGTTATCTTCCGCCTGAATCTTGTTCATGTAGCCGAATATGTTAAGAGTTTCGTCTTCATGGTCTGTAGAAAGATAAGCATAGTACATAAGTACCTGAGTAGCATCACTTGCATCTATTATACCGTCATAATTTGCATCTGCTTTTTTTGATTTTTCTTCAGTAAGAGTTGATTCGCCGGTTGTGGAAAGATTTGCATATTCTATTAGAATCGCTGTGGCATCATTTGCATCTATCAGACCGTCATCATCTATATCACCAGGATAAAATTTATCAGGAATAGTTTCAACAATCTGTTCCATAGCAAGTGGCGGATAATCTCCTATATCTTCGATACTGTAATATATCTGATTGAAAACCGTCGGAACTGCTTCACCTGTTGTTTCGTCAAGCGGACGTTCAGCTGAATCAGGTTTAAAAGATTCGCCTGTTTCACTGTTGGTGACTTTTATCTTGTCTATCAGAAGTGAAGCTATTGCCAGATGTCCTTTCTGATTAGGGTGTACATTAAGTGAATTTTCACCGCCTATTGTGACGTATGATTTTTCCATATCGGTGAAGTAGTAGGCATGACCAGGGTTGTCATCAGAAGATGCTACAGTACCGTTTGCAGTGTATGTATCGTAAACATCAATTATTTCAATGCCCTGAATTTTCTGCAATTCGTCACGGAAAGTGTCCATTACGCTGTCGAGAGTATCACGGAGCAGATTTATCATCATGGCGTGACTGTCACTGTAATTTTTTTCTACGTAACTTTTGGAAAGCTGTAACGGCTGATATATAGTCTGTACTATAATCTGAGTATTCGGATTGATTTCTTTTATTTTATTAACTGTTTTGTCGATATTGACCATTATTTCATTAGGTATGATACCCCTGTTATTATTGGTATTAAGTCGCAGATTACGTGATGTTGATTTTATTAAGCTGTTTAAGTTCATTGTTGCAGTCAGACCGCTGTTTGAGTATTCCCTGAAAGCGTTCTGGTCAATCATTTTCATATCATTTGTACTCGGATTTTCCGGAATATCGGCAGATGTGTAGCCGGCAACAAGAAGATTGTTTTTTCCTGCGAAGTCAAGGAATTGTTTCACAATATACTTCATAATATCGTTACCGCCTGTGGATATTACAATAACTTCAGTATTTTCAACTTCTGTTTTCTGTTCGTCGGTAAGATTGTTAATCATATCAAGAAGTTCATATGAATCAAGACCGGATTGTGCAAAATTATGGAGGTCAGCTCCGAAGTAATCAGCACATATTTCACTGTATGTATGTTCATTTTCGGAAAGTCCGTAACCGCTTGCGATACTGTCGCCGAATACAACCATATTGTTAAGTTTTTTGTTATTACCCTCGGCAGACACTACCGCTGGTGCAATCATTGAAAGTGCCATAGTAGGAGATAATATTAACGATAAGTATTTTTTCATGTTGAATCCTCCTGAAG
>CAMWUB010000187.1 GCA_947177345.1 uncultured Ruminococcus sp.
CGTGATATAGGCTATCTACCGCAACAGACTCCGGTTCAGAGGGATTTTCCGGCATCGGTCAGGGAAATAGTTCTTTCCGGATGCCTTTCCGGATGCGGTTTCAGACCTTTCTATAACAAGGCGGATAAACAACGTGCAGAAGATAACATGAAAAAACTCCATATAGAACACCTTTCCGGAAAATGCTACAGGGAACTTTCAGGCGGTCAGCAACAACGTGTGTTACTGGCAAGGGCTTTATGTGCTACCAGTGAAATGCTCTTACTTGACGAACCCGCAACAGCTCTTGACCCTAAGGCACAGACTGATTTATATGAACTCATTGCGGAACTGAATCATACCGGAATAACTATAATAATGGTCTCGCATGATATAACCGCCTCGCTGAAATACGCAACACATATACTTCATATAGCTAAAAAACAGTTATTTTTCGGAACGGCAAGCGATTATATCAACAGCAGTACAGGCTTTGCGGAAACGGAGGTGTAACAAATGTCAGAAAAACTACAGTATTATTTTGAATTTCCGATAGTCCGGTATGCCTTTATCGTCATACTTCTTGTATCGCTGTGTTCGTCGCTGTTAGGTGTGACCCTCGTTCTGAAAAGATTTTCATTTATCGGCGACGGTCTTTCACACGTTGCATTCGGAGCTATGGCAATAGCAACAGTCACGAGCATAACGAATCAGATGTTAATAATTCTGCCGGTGACGGTCATTTCAGCGATACTCATTTTACGGACAGGCAGAAACACTAAAATCCGTGGTGATGCCTCAACGGCTATGATTTCCGTGGGAGCGTTGGCAATCGGATATATGTTAATAAATATGTTTTCAAAGTCGGCAAATGTCGCCGGTGATGTCTGTAGTACTCTTTTCGGTTCTACCTCGATACTTACCCTCGAAAAAAAAGAGGTCACATTATGTATAGTACTTTCTGTAATAGTATTATGTATATTCATACTGTTCTATAACAAGATATTTGCGGTGACATTCGACGAAAATTTTTCAAAGGCTACCGGAATAAATGCCGATATATACAATCTTATAATAGCGGTCATAACGGCGATAATAATAGTACTCGCTATGAGTTTAGTGGGTTCGTTACTGATTTCCGCCTTGATAATATTTCCGTCCATAACTGCTATGCGTATTTTCCGGAGTTTCAGAAGCGTAATAATATGCTCAGCAATAACCGCTGTATTCTGTGGCGGAGCAGGTTTTATAATATCGCTTTTATGCGGTACTCCGGTAGGTGCTACAATAGTCACAGCTGATATTGTCGTATTTTTCGGATTCTGTATGTTATCGGCAGTAAAAAAATGACCCTGTATAAAGAGTCATTTCAGTTATTAAAGTTCATTTATTTCCATGAAGATTCTTTGCATCTGTAAATCAGTTTCTGCTATTCTCTCGGCACATTCCCTGAGTTCCTCGGAAATTTCCGGCGTTATGACTGTAGACGGCTTATATTTCAACTGATGCTCCAGACTTGCCCAGAAGTCCATAGCAATGGTGCGTATCTGAATCTCAACGGGTGCATACTGTTTTTTAGTAGACAGATACACCGGTACGTTGACAATCAGGTGATAACTTCTGTAACCGCTCGGCTTAGGATTTTTAATATAGTCTTTCTGCTTTATCACAGTGAAGTCATCACGGCGAGCAAGCATTTCAACAATGGCGTAAATATCGGAGATATAACAGCAAGTCACACGGATTCCGGCTATATCAAGCAGATTTTTCCGTGCTGAATCCGGTGTCAGTGGTAAATCTTTTTTCTGAAGTTTTCCTATTATCGACTGCGGTGACTTCAGACGGCTTTCGACGTTATGAATCGGATTCCGCTGAAATTTCACACTGAATTCATTATCAAGAATATTCAGATATGTTTTCACAACCTCTATTGCGGAATCGTAAAGGTGTGATAATTCGAGGAAATCAAAGAAAAGTTCCGACAGCTTTTCCTTGACACCTTCGGAGTCCTGTTTTACAAGTACCGGAAGATTATCAATAACATCATCAAAAATTTCTGTTTCGGTCATATTTGTTGTTTTTCCTTTCTTTAGGATAATAATATTTTAGTATAAAATTACAGAAAAATCAAGTCTTTTCTGTATAATTTCACCAAATTTTCATAAAAGGAGTAACATTATGGATTATTCAGTAAAAAATAATAACATTATTGTTTCAGAAAAAGATTTCAGTCTTGACGATACCCTTGATTGCGGACAGGCTTTCAGGTGGAAAAAGATTCCGACGGATTTTCAGAGTACGTATACCGGAAGTTTCCTGAATACACCCCTGACGGTCTCGCAGGCTGACGGCAATATATTTATCTTTCACGATACCACAGAGGAAGATTTTCTGAATATATGGTACGATTATTTTGACTTCGGAACGGATTACGGCGAATTAAAACGTATATTTTCCGAAGATGAAACTCTTAAAAAAGCCTGCTCATATGCCGGTGGAATACGTCTCCTGAAACAAGATGCGTGGGAATGTCTTATATCATTCATAATATCGCAGAATAACAACATTCCACGAATCAAGGGCATTATAGAAAGATTATGTCAGCATTATGACGGTATTTTTCCAGCTCCGGAAATGCTGTCCGGTGAAACGCCGGAAAGTCTCGCCTATTTAAGAAGCGGTTTCCGTGCTAAGTATATATGTGATGCTATACAGAAAGTTTCCGACGGAACTATAAACCTGAAAGAAGTTTCCGCTATGCCCCTCGACGATGCACGCAAGGAACTCCGGAAAATAAAGGGCGTAGGTGCTAAAGTAAGCGAATGTGTATTACTTTTCGGTATGTATCGCACGGAGGCTTTTCCGGTTGACGTATGGATAAAACGTGTTCTTGAAACATATTATCCGGATGGTTTTCCGGATTTTCAGCACAAGGGCATAGCTCAGCAGTATCTTTTTCATTACGTCCGGAATCTTGAATAATTCAGAAATATTTTCCCATAATGTACCATGAAAACTTTCATGGAGGTATTTTTTATGATTAAAGGCGTAAACAAGAAAATAATCGAGGTAAATCACCCCGAAAGCATCTACTTTGAAAAGGCGGTATTATATCTTCGTCCAGAAGTCCGTGAACTTCCGGCGGAGGTCACTCGGGAAGAGGCTGAAAAATATATATCAATGATTACTCCGGAATTTCACCGGAAAAAAAGACTTAAAATACTTCCTGTATTGTTTGCCGTTGCATTGCTCGCTATATTAATAATACTCACGGTTATATAAAAAAATGCTCCGTATATATGTATATACGGAGTTTTATTTTAATGTGAGCCGACCTATAAGCCGGATTCTGTCGAGTACAGCAATTTATCTAGGATTTCCGTCGCCGGAAACCTCAAGCCGTCGTTACTCCATACCCGCCGAGCAGGCGTTAAGATATGAAGCACCAATAGACGTTGCATCAGGTAAAGTTTACATAGCAATACAGTCTCCTGTATTCTGGTACGCTCTTACCGCACCTTTCCACCATCGCCACCGGAGTGGCAGTATATTTCTGTTGCACTTGTTCGGGAGTCGCCTCCGGCTGTCGTTAACAGCTACCCTGCTCTGTGATGTCCGGACTTTCCTCGTAAACTAAAGCGTTTCCGCTGCTGTATAGCCTGCTCACAAGAATATTATAACATATTTTTCCGGTAATGTCAAGAGTTAATTTAAAAATCGTCAGGCGAAAAATAAATAACACACACAAATAGCTACTATAATTACAACAACAAAAAATATTCTCCTACATATTAACATTCTGTGCCTGTAATAGTCAATGTTTTTGTCCATACGTTGTTTTGCCTTACTATAAGATACCGCCGAGACAATAAATGCAATAAGTGCTATAAGAAATATGAGTGGTAGGAAAACAAAATAAAACGCAAATCCCCAGAATAGCCCTCTTCCGAAGTCCTCAAGGGAATCCCTGAAACTTTCTAACGGGTCGGTATAGAACAACATGACAATCTGATTAATCATAAATCTTATTTCCTTTCATAATGTCATATATAACTTACTTATCTATGCCATTATTATAACAAATTCTACAAAAAAAGTCAACCAGGAAATAAAAAATTATATTCTTGTACCGATTCTGTAGCCAAGTATTTCGGAAATTTTTTTAACGTCCTCTACCCTCATCGCCCTGACTTTGAAATGTGAACGTTCCTCACCGCCGAACCATAATATTATACTACATTTTCCGCTTATTTTCTGAAAAATAGGCTGTTGTATCTCAAACTTGACAAGTTTCTGACGTTCCGCAACAACCGTATGAAAACCGGCTTTTTTAGAACATCTCACCATTATTTTATCATCATACAGGGATATTCCGCTTGTGAAAAATGCGGTCAGTTTCACGGCGATAAACCATAAAAGAAGTATTTCAACCATTACTACAAAAAAGAATGAAAGTTCCGCCAGTGTCGGAATGTATTTTTTTATAAATATATGAATCGGAAAGACTATCACGG
>CAMWUB010000188.1 GCA_947177345.1 uncultured Ruminococcus sp.
CTTTACGGCAGTCTTCCGGAGATATACCGAGTTCGTTTACAGCTACAGCAGATGCCACCGCATTGAGTACATTATGATTACCGGCAACATGAAGATTTATTGTAGTGAAAATTTCACCCTTATGGAAAATATCAAATTGTGTTTCAAGTCCGGAAATTTTCTTTATATTACCGGCATACCAGTCGTTTTTGTCGGAAAGTCCGAAAGTTATTATTTTCTTGTCCAGACCCTCGACGGCTTGCATAGTGTTTTTATCGTCACCGTTGACTATCAGTACTTTTGAAGTCATTTCCGAAAATTTCCTGAATGATGCTATTACATTTTCCAGTGTTCCGAAATAGTCGAGGTGGTCGGCATCTATGTTGAGTATTACAGAAATATCCGGCGAAAGTTTAAGAAAATGGTCTTCAAATTCGCACGATTCGCAAACCATTATATCGCTTTTTCCAGCAATTCCGCTACCGTTTATGCATGGTAACTTTCCGCCGATATATGCTGATAAGTCAGTACCGGCAGTATAGAGTATCTGCGTTATCATAGATGTTGCGGTAGTCTTACCGTGTGTACCGGAAACACATACGGCATTATCGTACCAGCCCGTGACTATGCCAAGCAGTTCAGCTCTTTCGAGTACCGGTACACCGCTCTGCCGTGCCGATACAAGTTCCGGATTATCTTCCATGATAGCGGCGGTATGGACTATCAGGTCAGCACCCTGTATATTTTCGGCACGCTGTCCTATGAATACTTTTATACCCATTCTGCGAACAGCGTCAAGAGTTTCGGTCTCGTTATTGTCCGAACCTGTCAGGAAATATCCTTGTGAATGGAGTATCTGAGCAAGCGGGTACATTCCTGACCCACCTATTCCGATAAAGTGGATATGCTTCTTACCTATTAAAATATTCTCGTTCAAAATCTATCACCTTTCAAATTTTTTAGATTAAATGAAAAAATCACTTGATTTTTATGAAATAATACGTTATAATAATTACAGGGGGAGTTTTCTCCCTGCTTTATCAACATAAGGAGGTAAAACCGTAATGGAAATCACAGATGTAAAGTTAAGGAAAATTATGTCTGAAGGCAGACTTAAAGCAGTCGTTTCCGTGACTATCGACGATATGCTTGCCGTACACGACATAAAAGTTGTGCAGGGTGATGAACGTCTGTTTGTCGCAATGCCGAGCCGTAAGGACGAAAACGGTGTATTCCGTGATATTGTTCACCCGATTTCTTCAGCATCAAGAAAAGTCTTTGAAGATGTTATTCTTGAAGCTTACAGCAAACAGCTCGCTATGCTGGAAGCTGAAAAGGAATCCGCACCGGAAGAATCCACAGAAGAATAATTCCCCGACGAGCCTGCCTTTACCGGCAGGCTTTTTTTTATATACCTAATATGCGTGCGGTCTTTAGAATGGCTATCTGAGTTTTGGCATCTTTTATTCTGCCGTCCATGACCATTTCAACAGCTTGTGTGAGTGGTATTTTTTCCACGTCAAGAAATTCGTCTGAATCAAGATTCTGTTGTTTCATGTTCAGACCTCTTGCGAGATAAACGTGTATTATCTCAGTATTATATGCCGGTGTCGGATAAATTTCCCCAAGATATATATATTCCGTACAAGTAAAGCCGGTTTCTTCCATGAGTTCACGCCGACCACATTCGTAGTGACTTTCGCCCTTTTCGAGTTTTCCGGCTGGAATTTCCGTCGTAACTTCCCGGAACGGATAGCGGAATTGTTTAACCATGAAGATTTCATTATTTTCAGTAACAGGGATTACGCATACACCACCTGAATGTAAAAGAACATCACGGATAGCTGTATCACCGTTTTCAAGTTCAGCGGTATCATGTACTATTGTAAATATTCTTCCCTCATAGACAGTATCGCTTGTAAGTGTTTTTTCTTGTAAGTGCATTTAGTTTTCACCTCCTTGGAATATTTTAATATTTTCTGTCATTAATAAGACTGTCACAATAATCATCATGTGCCTTTATAGTATGACCTGAATTGTAGTTGTAACTATGTTTTATATTGTATTCCTTACCGGATTTCTTACGGAACACAAACATATATATAACAAGTATCAGTATTCCGGAAATGCTTATTACAGTACCGGCAGTCAAAGCAGGGGTTCTGTAATGGAATACTATTTTATTATATCCGCTGTCAGCCCTTACAGCCATAAAGCCATATGAAACGTTTTCGACTTCAACGGGTTTACCGTTTACTTCCGCAGACCAGCCTTTACTATAAGGTACGCTATAGAAGACAAGTTCCGGTTTATCGAGGGTTATTTCAGAAACGAATCCCTTTGAATCGTAACTGAAAGAGTCTCCGGAATTTATCTGACGTTTCATACATAGGTCGTCGTAATCGGACTTGCCGAGCGAAGTTACTTCTGAAATATCTGTCTTTGAGAGAATACCGGAATATTTTTCCGCCTGTTCGTCGTCGAGTACGAGCGAATGGAGCAGGGTTTTTTCACGTACACTTGCCGATTCTTCTTTTAATTCGTCTTTTGTTATGAAACTGTCGAAAGCCATACCCATAGGAATATATAATTTATTTTCGTATATATCAAAGTATTCGTTATCGCCGACGAGTTCAAACCCTGTAAGTTCTTTCGGAATATCCGTGTCTTCGTCAATGCTGTCCTTATACTGATAGTAGTACTTTACGGAAAACAGCCCTCTTAACGTATAGTGTTTCCTGTCCGGACGTGATGCAACATCTCTTTGTACGTCTACTTCCGGATAAAAATTCATTATGGAACTTTCAACAACACTCTGAAAAGCTCTCATAGTAGGCAGTCCCCATATCATAGGATAATTGTCACGGTCTTCAGAAATATCAATCCTGAAAAAATTATCTTCTGAAACTTTTTCGTATACGCTTTCACCGCCCTTTATTGCGGAGTTTATATAATCCTTTGCACTTTTCTGTGAGTTCGCACCGTAAATAACTGCTGTCAACACGCATATTACACACGCACCGGCGGTACAGCATACGGCAAGTCGTTTATACGGAAACTTTTTCTTTTTTCTATAGAAAATATAACCTGTTGTGATAAGAAATACTACAGCTATCGCTAATGTGAGCAGGAAATATAAAATATCTCTCGGCATGGTGAAAAATGAAAGTTTATCGTTTTTCTTTTCCGGAATACACGCTATAAGTCCGTATGCCGTGAGCATTACCGTACATATCTTGATTGCAAGTGAGGGGTCAGCATCTTTGTCATCGAGTTCCTGTGCGGTCATCATGGCAAAAATAAGTATCGGCATATAATACCACCTTGCATAATACGAGGCGTTCAGCATATAGAACGCACTGTTAAGGATTGGTATAAATGCACATATTATACATAATACGGAAATCTTTACAGCCCAGTGCTTTTTGTGCGTCCGGAAAAAAGTTATCACGCCGACCATAGAGAATAACGGCATATAACCACCTATTGAAGACCATTTAGCATGGTCTGAATCAAACAGATTAGGTCTTGCAGGAACGTCAACAGGCATGAAGAACGTTTGTATTATTCTTGCTATACGAGTTTTGTCGCTGTACAGTACCACATTCTGTCCGAAAAGATGTTCGCTTACACGATAGTTGCCGAGTATGGCTATTGCAGTCGGAAGAAGTATCACACCGGCTATCATAGTACCGGCTACCGCTTCGAGAAGCAGTAACCAGAATTTTTTCCATGATGTATTGAAATCCGGACATTTCATTCTGAAAAGATAGTATACTATTAAAAATACAGCCTGTCCGGTAAAGAAGTAGTAGTTTATGAACGCCATAAGCGATACGGTCAGGGCAAAAATTCCCTTGCGATTGTTATTTATGTTTTCTTCCATAGCTATCAGCATTAACGGAAAAAACGCCGTAACGTCCTGAAAGTGATTGAAGAAAATATTATATACCTGAAATCCCGAAAATGAATACAACATAGCTCCGATAAGTGCGGAGTTTTTACTTCTGACAAACTTGCGTATATATGCGTATGCGGTCAGCGAGGCGACACCATGTTTCAGAGCAAGCAGAAACGGTATCGACAGCGTTACAAGTGAACGTGGAAGAATAGTCGATAACCAGAAGAACGGACTTCCGATTAAGTAGAATGAATAAGAGGTCATTAAATCAGAACCTAAATCAGTATACCAGTTCCAACCGAACTGACCATTACGTACCGCATCATTGGCGAGGTTATAAAATGGTATCTGCTGGGCGTTGAAGTCTCCGTAGTATATGAAGTAACCACCGTCAACAATCATGACCGGAATTACCGATACAAGCAGACACACAAAACCCATGATAAAAGAAATCAGATATTTTTCTTCTGTATGACGTGAAAAAACGTCTTTTTTCAGTGACATTTCAATATTTCCTCCGATACTGGAAATTTTAACATAAACTAATTATAACATATCCGCCATGAAAATAA
>CAMWUB010000189.1 GCA_947177345.1 uncultured Ruminococcus sp.
GTATTAGTATGTAGTCCGTCCTGATGCAAGATTCAGGATAAAGCAATAGGAGGAGTTTAAATGTCAGATTTCAATTATGAAGAAACACTTGAACCTGATGTTAACATCAAGGTAATAGGCGTTGGCGGTGGCGGTGGAAATGCTGTCAACTGTATGGTCGATTCAGGTGTGAATAATATAGAATATATAGCAATCAATACCGACGCAAAAGCACTTAACAAATCAAAAGCTACTACAAGAATCCCTATCGGTGCAAAGCTCACCAAGGGTAGAGGTGCAGGTAATAAGCCTGAAATCGGTCAGCGTAGTGCCGAAGAAAACCGTGACGAAATCGAAACTCATCTTAAGGGTGCAGACATGATTTTCATTACCGCCGGTATGGGTGGCGGTACTGGTACGGGTGCAGCTCCTGTTGTTGCTAAAATTGCCAAGGAAATGGATATACTTACAGTTGCTGTTGTTACAAAGCCGTTCCTTTTTGAAAGAGAACAGAAAATGGCACAGGCTGAAAGAGGTATCGCAGAACTTAAAAAATATGTTGATTCTCTTATAGTTATCCCTAATGAAAAGCTCCTTGTGGGTCTTGATAAACCGCTTACTATGTTGCAGTCTTTCGCACTCTCTGACGACGTTCTTAAAACAGGCGTAAAGAGTATTTCTGACCTTATTGTTGAGGAAGGTTACATAAACCTTGACTTTGCAGACGTTTCAACAATAATGAAGGGTGCTGGCTATGCTCATATGGCTATCGGACACGGTTCAGGCAAGGACAAGGCAAGAGATGCCGCTATGTCGGTTATTTCCAGCCCACTTCTTGAAACTTCCATTTCCGGAGCTAAAAGGCTTCTTATAAATATAGCCATGTCTGAAGATATTCTTTCTTCTGATGTCGATGCTGCTACTAAGATGATTACCGATACCGCTGCTGAAGGTGTTGAATTTATTTTCGGTACAGCTTTCAAGGAAGATATGCAGGACGAAATGTCAATAACTGTTATCGCTGCCGGTTTCGACGGTCTGGATGGCGATGACGTTCCGGAAGAAGAACCGGTCATTGAAGAACCTGCAAAGCCGACACCACAGCCGGTTAAAAATACACCTGTTCCACCTCCACCAGTTCCGAAAGAAAACGTTATGCAATATAACAATCCGTTAATAGACGGTCTCGGTATGGGCGGAAATTCTTCAAAGTCCAACGGTGGCGATGATGTCGATATCGGGGAAATTCTTAAAATGCTCGGAAGCTGAGTTTTTAATGCGGTCTCTTTGTTCTCGGAGACCGCTTTTTTTATCTTATGGGTAAATTGCACTAAAATTAACAGAAATTTTGTACATTTAAATAATTGAATTATGTTTGAAGATGTGCTATAATCTATATAATGGTATTATATCGCAGGCTATAAAAGTCTACAGATGATATTGAAAAGGATTTTTTAAATTAATTTACTGTTTTTACAGGCATAATATTATTTACCGTCACGAGAGACGGAGAACGGAGTTAATTGATATGAGCGATACCACTGTGTTGAGAACTACCAAAATCGGTAACGGTTTCGTCAAAGAAGACGTTATGCGGTATCTTGATGAGCTTAACTCAAAAATCATGACAATTCAGGAAGAAAACGAAAACCTTAAAAAAAATGCGTCAAATTCAAGTGAAGACGAAGTAAGAAGATATAAAAATCAGATTGAAAATCTTCAGGAAAAACTTAACAAGTCTAATGCAGAACTCAGAAAAACTAAAAAGGAACTTGAAACCGCTAATGAAACTATTTCCAGATTACAGGCAGGTAAACCAGTTCCGGCAGGCACACCTGCTCCGGCAGTGAATACCGCTGAACTCGATAACGCTAAAAAGGAAATAGAAAACCTTAAAAATCAGCTTAAAACAGCTCAGACAGCTTTACAGAATGCTCAGGCAGTTCAGCCGGTTGCAAACAATAATACTGCTGAACTTAACAAGCTGAAACAGGATTTAGCAAAAATGTCCAACGAACTTAACGCACGTGCAAGACTTATAGATGAAAAAACTAAGGAATCTGCCTCAAAAGATGCTAAAATGTCACAGCTTGTCAAGGCAAATTCCGAGGCTCTCGCTAAAAAAGATGCTGAAATCAACAGCATGAAGAGTACAATAGCTGACAAAGACAAGCAGATTGAAGAACTCAATAATAAAACTATGGCAAATACTCCCTCCGGAATACTCGCACAGGCACAGATGCTCGCCGATAGTATCACTAAAACTGCACAGGAAGAAGCAGATAAACTCACCGGTGGTATAAAAGACGAAGTGGAAAGACTTACCAAGGGTGCAAGAGAAGAAGCAGATAAACTTACAAGTGAGGCTAAAGCTGAAGCTGATAAACTCATAAGCGATGCCAAGGCTGAAGCCGAAAAAACTATTTCCTCAGCTAATGCTACTGCTGAATCATGTATAAATGATGCTAACAAAAAGGCTAAAATTACTATAGATGAGGCTAATTCCCATGCCGATACTGTCAATAAGATGTCCGCTGATATACGTAAGTCACTGCTAAGTGAAATAGATAGTCTGTCAGCTAAATTCGGCGAAATAAGCAAGCATTTTGACGAGGCTAAGGATACTATAACTGATGTACGTAAATCAGTTGATGTGAACGCTACTCAGGATATAAAGAAAATGAAAGCTCCGGAAGTAAACATGGACGATGTAAAGAAAAATGCTGAAAATATAAAACTTACCGCATCTGTTCCGGTTATGCCTAAAACTCCTGCAAATCCTGCTCCGGTTATAAATAAAGCTTCTGCAAATCCGACACCGGTTAAAATGAATAATTCCGTAAAACCGGCAAATAATATAAAACCGGCAAATAATATAAAACCGGCAACGATTCCTACACCTGCACCCGTTCCGGTACAGCCTAAGGCACAACCACAACCACAAACACAGCCGGTAAAGAAACCTACTCTTGCAAGTCTGGACGGTATGGACGATATTATGAAGTCTTTCAGCGTAAAGCCTGAAATACCTGCTCCTGCCCCTGCTCCGACTATCGCAAAACCTAAGCCACAGCTTAAAAAGCCTGTTATGAATCTTGGTAACGATATGGCAGACCTTCTCGCCGCTATCGAGGCAGACCCCAATAATATAGGCGAATGATATATTATCCCGAAGCTATCCGCAGCGGGTTATATATATACGGCATTTTGTCGTAAAAAAGGTTTTAAATCAGGTTATCCTCATTCTATACTGTTTGTATTTCTCGGACGTTCAGCATGAAACCAAACCTGAAACACCGCCGGACATCCGGAGTTAAGCCCGTCTATTCGGGAAGTGTGTCAAAAAATTTTTTAAGTGAGGTACTAAACCATGTACGAAGACAAGACATTAGTCTGCAAGGAATGTGGCAAAGAATTTACATTCTCAGCAGGCGAACAGGAATTTTTTGCTGAAAAAGGTTTCGTAAACGAACCCCAGAGATGTAAACCATGTCGTGACGCAAGAAAAAACACTAACAGAACTGAAAGAGTAATGCACTCCGCAACCTGTGCATCATGCGGTAAGGAAGCTAAAGTTCCGTTTGAACCGAAAGAGGGCAGAGCCGTTTACTGTAGCGACTGTTTCGCTAAAATGCACGAGGCTTGATTTTAACTGGTATTCCGTGGTATAGCGTTCCGCTGTACTGCGGATTTATCATGAATTTATTTTTATGATAACTATAAAATCAATAACTGATGTTATAGGTATATCTGAAAACGGTATATTGCTTTCCGGAAATATTTTCATATATTTTCCGGAATGTACCGGAAATTTTTCTGCTGAATACAATGACATCAGTATGAATTGTGTCGGCGAGCGGAATATATCCACAAATCCGCCATACTTTGAATTTTATACCGGCGATAATCATATAAAAATAGTTTTTGACTATAAGGGAATTTTTTCCGGTTCAAAGAACAGAAAACTGTTTCATGATATGCAGAAATATATATCTGATTCAGGTTTCAGAACATATGATTTAAGCTGATTTGTTATAAAATTTAAAAATAAATGAAAGGAAGTTTTTTTATGCAGATTACTAAAGATACAATTATCGGTGATATTCTTGACGCTGATTTTGAAGTTGCACCATATTTCCTTGAAATCGGTATGCACTGTCTAGGCTGTCCGGCTTCAAGAGGCGAATCAATCGAGGAAGCGTGTGCGGTTCACGGTACTGACGCAGATGCACTTGTTGAAAAGCTCAACGCTCATTTTTCGGCAAAACAGTAAAGTTGATTCAGGCGTGTCACCGGCACGCCTGTATTTTTGTATTCATAAATTAAAAAGAGGTGTAAAAATGCTTGATAACAGATTACAGGCTTGTGCCGATATGGTCAGCGGAAACGGTATTGTATGCGATGTAGGAACTGACCACGCATACCTCGCCACTGAACTTATTATAAGCGGAAAA
>CAMWUB010000190.1 GCA_947177345.1 uncultured Ruminococcus sp.
ATATACAATTAGGAAGGAGTGCTTTTATGAATAATTCACAAGAAATTGCAAATCTAATACGATTACAAACTTCTACTCAAAAAGTCAATATTTCCCAGATGTTCACAAATATTGGTTTAGGAAAAAACACACTTTCCAATTTGGATAACGGTTCTATGATAAAAGCTGACAGTTTAGGCAAGATTGCTGACTATCTTAATGTTTCTGTTGATTATCTTCTTGGAAGAACATCAAATTCACAAAGTATGTCAAATAATCATTTAAATGCAGTAGATATTCAAGGCTACAATGTTCAGACTATTGGCGGAGATGAAGTAATACCTAAAAGAGATAAATAACTACTTCAGAAGATAAACAGTCTCAGCTTTGATGATTATGTCGATATTATCAATTACATCAATTCAAAACTTAGAAATAACATTTAAAAAATAATTGTGGTATAATATAAATGAAGGAGATGATTTTTATGGGAGCATATGCAGTACCGTCTAATCAGCCGTTCATAGCTAAAGGTGAATTAAAAACAAAAAGAAAACCCGGAAGACTTGAGGAAATGACTGCATTGTTAGCCAATACGCATATAGAAAAAAATGAAAAAGGTGAATTTGTACTTATGCGTGGAGATAAACTTGTTGGTGTGTTCAAAGATGAGGAAGAAGAAAATGCAGAATGAATTTAACACAGAAAAACTGACAAAAGAAACTCAAAAAGAGTATGCTCATAAATTTGATTGTGGGAATCCGGCATTGACTTCATTTCTTAAAAATCATATCGCACTTGACATTTCCTATGGCACAACGTATGTTATGATAGCTGATAATACAATTATCGGCTATTACAACATAAGTACAGGTTGTATTGTTGCTGAAAATAATATACGTATGGGTGGTTCAGTCTATATCAACTGTTTTGCTATTGACAAAAGGTTTCAGAAACAGAAAATGGGAAAATATTATTTTTCTGATATCCTGCTCCATGATTGTTTCATGAGAACTTATAAATTGAGAGAACATATAGGTTTTGGTTTTATAACTCTTTCTTCAACCGAAGAGGGAATTTATCTTTATGAACGCAATGGCTTCTTTGAACTGGAAGAAGATATGTCAATAGCTAAAAATAAGGGTGAAGATAAGTGTTTATCTATGTATTTGCCGTTGGACTATGAATAAAAAAAATATATAAATAAAAACAAACCGCCTGTAATACGGGCGGTTTTTGATAAGGAGGACAGAATATGGAAAATTATTGTATGTATCTGCGGAAATCACGTATAGACTTGGATGCGGAATTAAGTGGCGAGGGCGAAACACTCGCACGTCATCAGACGTTACTTATGGAACTTGCAAAACGTCAAGGTTTGAATATCGTGAAGATTTACAAGGAAATAGTCAGCGGTGACAGCATTTCCGCACGTCCGCAGATGCAGATGTTACTTTCAGACCTCACACAGAATAAGTACGCCGGTGTGCTGGTCGTCGAAGTGGAACGTCTCGCTCGTGGCGATACCATAGACCAGGGCATAGTTGCACAGGCGTTTAAACAGTCGGGAGCGAAAATTATAACGCCGGTCAAAACTTATGACCCTAACAACGAAATCGACGAGGAATACTTTGAATTTTCGCTTTTCATGTCACGTCGGGAGTACAAGACCATTAAACGCCGTATGCAGGCTGGACGGCTTGCGTCCATAAAAGAGGGAAATTATATATCTTCCCGAACTCCCTACGGTTATAGAAAAATAAGTCCTGAGCCTAAAACACATACTCTTGAAATAGTTCCTGAAGAAGCGGAAGTTATCCGGCTGATATACCGACTTTATATTGACGGTCACGGTGCAAAATTCATATCGGCGGAACTCAACCGCATGGGTATTAGACCGCAGAAAAGCGATTTATGGGAAGTTCCGAGTATTAAAAAAATTCTCACCAATCCGCTGTACTGTGGTAAAATCGGCTGGAAAAACAAATCAAACGGAGATACCCTTTATCAGGGAAAGCATGAACCGATAGTTTCGGAAGAAGTTTTCAACGCCGTTCAGGATAAGAAAAAAAATAATCCTGTTGCACAGCTACACCCGAATGATGTTCTTCTGAATTATTATCACGGTATACTGTACTGTAAGAACTGCGGTCACCAGATGAAGCGACGTTTTCTTGCAAGTAACGGTCATGAACATCTTTTATGTGCATACAGTCAGTGCAGAGGAGTAACCGTCGGTGCATCGTTTGAAGAAGTTGACAATGCGGTATTATCGGCATTACGTTACAGAATCGAAAAACTAAGCGAATTTTCAGAAACTCCGCAGGAAAAACCGGAAGAACTCACGCCGGATTATCGCAAGCCTATTGAAACGGAACTCGAAAAAGTCCGGAAACAACAGAACAGACTTTATGACCTGCTCGAACAAGGGATTTATGATGCCAATGTGTTTCTTGAACGTTCAAAAATAATCGGCGAAAAAATAAAGACTCTCGAAACGGCACTATCTGAAATAGAATCACATTCAGAACCTGAAAGACTTCCGGTTAAAGAACTGAAAGTAAGATTACAGTATATACTTGATAATTTTGAAAATGCCACTCCGGAAGAAAAAAACGTCATGCTCAAAAGTGCCGTCCGGAAGATATACTATACTAAAACGCAGAGAATGTGCAATCACAAGCGGTTTTCAGACCTTAAACTTGAGATTGATTTTTTATAAATATTTATGTATAACAAGAATATATTTATTTTTTTTCATATTGCCACATAATTTACCACCTTTCCCACGGCCATGGGTCGTCAATCCATGACCAGTGTTGTGTGTCGTTTGTCTGAGTAGGGTTCACAGGTCCGAAACGTCTTGCAAACTCCTCTTCAGCAGATTTAAGAAGTCCGTTATACTTATTGAATAACGCCAACGCACGACGGCAATCGGGGTGGGTATCGAGGTATAAATTGAGTTCCTTTATTGCAAAACTGTACTTCTGTATCTTGTTGTAAAGCTGTTGTCTTTCATTCATGACTGTCAGCTCCTCTCATAAAAGGGAAGTCGAGGTCAGGAAAAAGCGTTCCGATTGGAAAAGCCTCGTCATCGGTATAGACCTCGCCCCACTCCTGAAACGGTACATACGCCATAGCAAGTGGCGTATTCTGTGGGAAGCGTGTGTTATTATTCTGTGGCGGACGTACAGGGATTTTATACGTTTCCGGTGAATCAAGTGAATTTTCACGCTCACGGAGTATAAGACCGTCCATATCATCGAACAGATTTAAATTCATGTCAGTTCCTCCTTATTTTAGTTGCGGAGGTACACCGTGCAGATGTTCTCCGCACATTACATTATATTCACTACACGGAAAAGCAGTTACACAAAAAAATAACGGACTTTAAAAAAGTCCGTTTTTATTATCAGAATTTAGGAAGTGTTTTTCTTTCGTAAGCTGAACAGCATCTGCCACATGCCCAGTAAATATTGGCATACTCTGCTAATTCGTTTTCTGACAAAAATAATTCTGAATAATTTTCGGGAAGTATTTTACTGACAGCATAACATTCAGGATTAGCATGAATGCATTGTGATGCAGTACTAAGAATATATCGTTTTTTTGATACCGGTTCAGCAGTCGGAGCAGGTTCAGTAATATCACTTTCCGGAATACAGGAATTATAATCTGTATCGGATTTTTCAGTTGTAATTATATCCTTGTGTTCTTCAATAACCGATTCATATTTTTTTCCCGCCGAATCCGGATATTTAACATTATTATCTGTTACAGAAACATTTTCTTCATGTGGAGAGTCTTTTTTTCTGCAAACAATTGCGACTAAAAGCAGTAAAAATATTGATATAATAAGATTACGTTTAATTTTCTTGTTTTCTGATGACCTTATTTTCATAAAAATCCCCTTTTGCTTTATTACTTGAATGCAGAAAAGCCAAGCAGACTAAGTACGGTCATAATAACACCGGCGAGAAGTACTCCGCACATTACGGCGATAACGCTTTTTTTGAAGTCAAGTTTCAAGAAACTCGCTGCAAGAGTGCCTGTCCATGCACCAGTACCAGGGAGCGGTATTCCGACAAAAAGCAGTAACGCCCAGAACATACCTTTTCCGGCTTTTTCCTGTAACTTTTCACCACCTTTGCTACCCTTTTCGAGACACCATGTGAAAAATCCGCCGATAAATTTCTTATCCTTGCCCCATTCGAGAATCTTTCTGGCAAACAGAAATATAAACGGTACAGGTATCATATTACCTATCATGCATAACGGTAACGCCTTATACCACGGTATACCGAAACCGATTCCGAACGGTACACCACCTCGTAATTCAATGATAGGAACCATTGATATTAAAAATGTAAGAATCTACTTTTTCATTTAAAAAACCTCTTTCATTTATGATAAGTATATTATTGCATATTATCGGCAATAAGTCAAGT
>CAMWUB010000191.1 GCA_947177345.1 uncultured Ruminococcus sp.
TATGTACGCTGATAGGCTTTAAACTTGCCGTTATAGAATTTAATATTAAAATTACCATTAGCATTATTTCCGGCTAATAAAATAGCTTCCTGATTAAAAGCATAATCATTTATTCTCAATGTTTCCGGAGAACAGGTAAAAAACGGATATTTTCCGTTTTTAACTGCCATATTGGAGTTAAGTTTTCCTGTTGTAAAAGAACAAATATCAGATAATTTTACGGTTTTAAAATTCATATTATCACCTCTGTATTATTCTAACATTAATTATTATCCATGTCAACGGAATTTTCAATTATTGTCTTGACACGTTAAAAAAAATGTTGTATAATATTACCGGCGGTGAAAATGTCAGCAGTTTTCCCGCAACTCCTGATAAGTCGCAAAGGAGAATTATTTATGAAATTTTCTAAAATGCACGGTATAGGCAATGACTATATCTATATAAACTGTTTTGAAGAAACGGTTGAAGAACCGGAAAAAGTTTCGGTTATCGTGAGTGACAGGCATAAGGGCATAGGCTCTGATGGTCTCGTACTGATTATGCCGTCTGATAAAGCAGATTTCCGTATGCGTATTTTCAATGGGGACGGTTCTGAAGCCATGATGTGCGGTAATGCTACACGTTGTATCGGAAAATATGTATACGATATGGGCATGACCTCAAAGACAGACATCGCACTTGAAACAAATTCCGGTATAAAGTATCTTAAACTGTTCACCGAAAACAATAAAGTTAAACTGGTACAAGTGGACATGGGAAAGGCTATTCTGAATCCGCCTGAAATTCCGATAAAATCTGACCTTGAAAGATTTATAAATCAACCTGTCACGGTTGCCGGAAAGGTCTATAATATGACCTGTGTATCTATGGGAAATCCGCACGCTGTAATATTTACCGATAATGTGGACGGTCTCAATCTCGAAAAAATCGGCTCAGATTTTGAAAACCATGAAATCTTTCCGAACCGTGTCAATACTGAGTTTTGCGAAGTTATAGACAGTCACACCCTCAAGATGCGTGTATGGGAACGTGGTAGCGGTGAGACTTTCGCCTGCGGTACTGGTACGTGTGCTACTGTTGTAGCTGGTGTTCTTAACGGAATATGTCCGTATGACGAGGAAATACTCGTACACTTACGTGGCGGTGACCTCCGTATAACATACAGGTCTGACGGTACTGTAATGATGACCGGCGAAGCAGAATACATATGTGACGGAAATATTTCTGAAGAATTTATAAACTCGAAAAAGGAGAATGTTATATGCCGAAACTAAATGAAAATTTTCTGAAACTCGAAAAAAATTACTTATTTATAAATATCGCAAAAAAAATAAACGCTTTTAAACAGGCTAATCCGGATGCCGATATTATACGTATGGGTATAGGCGATGTTACACTTCCGATAGCTCCGGTAGTAGTCGAGGCAATGAAAAAGGCTTGCGACGAAATGGGTGTAAAAGAAACTTTCAAAGGTTACGAGGACAGCGGAGCAGGTTACGATTTCCTGAAAAATGCCGTATCCGGTTATTATAAGTCATTCGGTGCAGATGTTTCACCGGAAGAAATCCGCATTAATGACGGTGCAAAAAGCGACTGCGGAAATATTGTGGATATTTTCGGTGACGATAATATTATACTCGTCACTGACCCTGCCTATCCGGTATATGTCGATTCAAATTTAATGAGCGGAAGAAAAGTAATCTATGCGGATTCCAATGAGGAAAACGGATTCGCCGGTATGCCTGATTACGATGTACACGCAGATATTATATATCTGTGTTCGCCGAATAACCCGACAGGTTCTGTATATACCCGTGAACAACTCGCCGTATGGATTGACTACGCTAAGAAAAATAATGCCGTAATCATCTATGATTCCGCATATGAGGCATTTATTACTGACCCTGATATTCCGAGAAGTATTTTCTGTGTTGACGGTGCTAAGGAAGTAGCTATTGAAATGTGTTCTCTTTCTAAGACAGCCGGATTCACCGGTATGAGATGCGGTTATACTGTTATTCCGGACGCTCTCAAAGTAACCGCAAGCGACGGTACAGAAGTTTCAGTATCGCAGTTATGGGGACGTAGACAGGGCAGTAAATTCAATGGCGTATCATATCCGGTACAGCGTGGTGCGGAAGCCGTCTTCTCTCCGGAGGGTCTGAAACAGATTCACGAAAATATTTCATATTATCAGGAAAACGCATGCATAATATCAGATACCATGTCGGAACTGGGCGTTAAATTCACCGGCGGTATAAATTCGCCGTATATATGGTTTAAGTGTCCGTGCGATATGGGTAGCTGGGAATTTTTCGATACTATGCTTGAAAAAATAGCAGTAGTCGGCACACCCGGAGCAGGTTTCGGTAAGAACGGTGAGGGCTGGTTCAGGCTGACCGCTTTCGGTGACAGACAGCGTACCATTGAGGCTATGGAACGTTTCAGAAAACTCATCAGCGAACTGAATAAATAATTAAATAATCTTAAAAAAAGGAGAATCTGAATATGTCAGGAAAAATCGGGCTTGTATTAAGTGGTGGCGGTGCTAAAGGTGCTTACGAAATAGGCGTATACAGGGCATTGTCCGATATGGGCGTACTGCCGTATATAGACACAATAGCCGGAACTTCTGTAGGAGCTTTAAACGCCTCACTCCTCGAAAGTCAGGGGGCTGATTACGCCGGTAATATATGGAGTAATCTCAAAATAACTGACCTGCTCAATCCTGATACAGCCCGTATTTCAAAAGCGGTATTGCCTTACAATAATGTTCCGAGCCTGACATTTTCAAACCCTATTGACCGTGCATTATCAAACGGAGCAAATTTATTCCGTACATTTACACGAGGTGAAAGTCTTCTGGAGTTTATCCGTGAGGGACTGCCGTTCAATCAGGAAAAAATTGCAGACCTTATAGACAATCACGTTGATTTCAAGAGAATACGCCGGAAAATATACGTTATATGTACAGATGCTGTTGCAAACCCTAAATTTTTTGTACTGAACAGACATTTTCCGCCTACTCAGAAGAAAATTATACTTGCTTCTGCTACACTGCCGGTAGTATATACCGGTACGGACGGCGTGGAAATCAACGGCATTAACTATTTTGACGGTGGTGTCGCCGGTGATATAAGCAATACACCTGTTTCATGCCTCTATGATAACGGCTGTCGTAATATCATTGTAGTACATCTTAAACGTGAGTATAATATGTCGAATCAGAATTACATGAGCGACGCTAATATTATAAATATATTTCCGTCCAGAAGTCTCGGAAATTTCCTGACCGGTACTCTGAATCTTAATCCTGCGAAAGTTCAGGCAGATATGGAACTTGGTTACAAAGATACCGCACAACATAGGGATAATATAGCCAATATGGTATACAATCTTTAAATAAAAATCCGGACAGTCTAACCTGTCCGGAAATTTTTTTATTCTGCCCCTTTGCGTTTGATTACTGCAATAATCATTTTTATAAGAATCTTAATATCAAGTGCAAAATTTCTGTTTTTTATGTACTCAATATCAGTAGCTACCCATTCGTCAAAAGGCATATCGCTCCTGCCCTCCGTCTGACACGTACAGGCAAGACCAGTTTTAACAAGAAGTCTGTCCATTTGTTCGGGTGAATACAGATATACTTCTCTCGGAAGCGGTGGTCTTGGACCTATTATAGACATATCACCCATAAGTACATTAAGAAACTGTGGCAATTCGTCTATGGAAGTCTTTCTGATAAACTTGCCTATTTTCGTGATTCGTGGGTCTTCGTCGCTCTTGAATGCAAGACCGTCACATTTATTAGCTTTCTGTACTTCTGCGAATCTTTCTTCTGCGTCAATGCACATGGAACGGAGTTTATACATTTTAAACGGTTTGCCGTCTTTAGTAAGTCTCACCTGAACGAAAAACGGATTACCGCCGTCATCGAGATATATAGCCAGTGCAAAACATGAAACAGGAATCGCAAGAACGACTATCGCACAGGACGAGACCGTTATATCAAAAATTCTTTTTGCTGTTTCGTAAATCCTGCCCCCTGCCGGTTTTACTTTCGAGTGTTTCAGCATATCGTGAACACGCTTTCTGAGTTCTTCAATATCCTTGTCAGTAAAATTGAGTATGGGATATTTTTTAATACCCTCTTTGGTTTTTTTGCTTTCAAGTAATTTTCTTGCCTCGCCGTTGAAATCATTTTCAATCATAGTATTGCCGGCGTTTAAAATATTAGCCTGCATTTTACTCCCCCTCTGTAAAACAAGTATCCTTAAGATTAAAAACCTGAAAAAAACGCTATTATAATACAAGACATACCGACTTTTTCAGCGGTATTGACATTATAACACAATAAATTAATAATGTCAACATATATTTTCCGTTCAGATGCTTCTGCTAGAGAGTCTGAACCACCCT
>CAMWUB010000192.1 GCA_947177345.1 uncultured Ruminococcus sp.
TCAATATACATCTCGAAAAAATAATACAGTACGCCGAAAATAATGACCCTGATTTAATGAAGTTTATCAAAGTCGGAAAGATTAAAAGAACTAATTAACATAAATATCGCTTTTTGTTGAAATTGCACAAAAATAAGCATAAAAATAATACACAGGAATTTTTCAATAAACTATTGTAATAAAATGAAAAGTGTGATATAATGTTAGAAAATGCGGTGTACAATCGCTTTTTCAGGAACTGAAATATCGTTCACAATGAAATAAAAAGGAGTAAAATTATGCAGAAGTTCGGTTTTTTTGATGACGCTAACAAAGAATACGTCATCAATACCCCTAAAACCCCTTACCCGTGGATTAACTACCTCGGTACACAGGATTTCTTTTCACTCATCTCAAACACAGCCGGTGGCTATTCTTTCTATAAAGATGCTCGTCTCAGAAGAATAACACGTTACCGCTATAACAATGTGCCTATTGATATGGGCGGTCGTTACTTCTATATCAACGAAAACGGCACAATCTGGAATCCCGGCTGGTCTCCTGTGAAAACAGAACTCGATTCATACGAATGCCGTCACGGTATGGGTTACACAATCATAACAGGTAAGAAAAACAACCTCAAAGCTGAAGTAACTTTCTTCGTACCGCAGAATTATGCCGGAGAAGTTCAGCAGGTTGTACTCACCAACGAGGGCGATACAGAAAAAACATTCTCTTTCTTCTCATTCGCAGAGTGGTGTCTGTGGGACGCTCAGGACGATTGCACAAACTTTCAGCGTAACTTCTCTACAGGACGTGTTGAAGTTGTAGGTTCTACTATCTACCACAAGACAGAATACCGTGACAGACGTGACCATTTTGCATTCTATACAGTCAACGACGAGATAGACGGTTACGACACCGACAGAGATTCATTTATAGGTCTCTATAACGGCTTCAATAATCCGCAGGCTGTAGTTGCCGGTGAAGCTAATAACTCTTTCGCTGACGGCTGGTCACCTGTTGCATCTCACTACAAGAAAATAACTCTTGCTCCGAATGAGACAAAAACCCTTATTTTCGTACTCGGTTACGTTGAAATGCCTGTTGACAAGAAGTTTGAGGCAGACGGCGTTACAATCAACAAGGAAAAAGCCCTCGCTATGATTGAACAGTACAACACACCTGAAAAGGTTGCTACTGGTCTCGCTGAACTAAAGGCTACATGGGATAAACTCCTCGGAATTATCAACGTAAATACACCTAACGATAAAGTCGACAGAATGGTTAATATATGGAATCAGTATCAGTGTATGGTTACATTTAACCTCTCACGTTCAGCTTCCTACTTTGAAAGCGGTATCGGCAGAGGTATGGGCTTCCGTGATTCAAATCAGGATATACTCGGATTTGTACATCAGATTCCTGACCGTGCAAGACAGCGTATTATTGATATAGCTTCCACACAGCTTGAAGACGGCGGTTGTTATCACCAGTATCAGCCACTTACTAAGAAAGGTAACTCCGATATCGGTGGCGACTTCTCAGATGACCCACTCTGGATGATTCTTTCAGTTTCCGCATACATAAAGGAAACAGGTGACTGGTCAATCCTCGACGAGTTAGTACCTTACGACAATGACGAATCAAAAGCTAAGCCAATGCTTGACCACCTCAAAGTATCGTTCTATAAGATTATAAATAACCTTGGACCTCATAACTTACCGCTTGCTATGCGTGCTGACTGGAATGACTGTATCAACCTTTCATGCTATTCAGATACCCCCGGTGAAAGCTTCCAGACCTATACAAACCCGAAGTTTGCTGAAGAAGGCGGATATTCAAAGGTTGCTGAATCAGTAATGGTTGCTACACTCTTTACATATGCTGGTCCTAACTATGTTGCTATTCTGAAACATCTCGGCAAGGACGAAGAAGCTGAACAGGCTCAGGCAGAAATCGACAAGATGAAGAAGAATGTTATGGAATACGCTTTTGACGGCGACTGGTTCATACGTGCTTACGATTCAGAGGGAAATAAAATGGGTTCAAAGGAATGCGAAGAGGGTAAAATCTTCATTGAACCACAGGGATTTGCAGTTATGTCTGAAATCGGCAAGGAAGAGGGTGCAGACATCAAGACCCTTGAATCTATTGACAAGTATCTCAATACAAAGTATGGTCTTGTACTCAATAACCCTGCATTCACAAAGTACTATATACAGTACGGTGAAATTTCCACATACCCGGGCGGTTACAAGGAAAATGCCGGTATCTTCACACATAACAATGCATGGATTATCTGTGCTGAAGCTTATGCCGGTCGTGGTGACAAGGCTTTTGAATACTATTCAAAGATTGCCCCTGCTTTCAATGAGGAAATTTCAGACCTCCACAAAACTGAACCGTATGTATATGGTCAGATGATTGCCGGTAAAGATGCAAGCAGATTCGGTGAGGGTAAAAACTCATGGCTTACAGGTACTGCCGCTTGGAATATGGTTGCTATTTCACAGTATATTCTCGGACTCGCTGCTGACTGGGAAGGTCTTAAAGTTGACCCGTCCATACCTAAAGAGTGGGATGGCTTTACTGCTACAAGAAAGTTCCGTGGTGCTGAATACAATATAATTGTAAAGAATCCTGACCACGTTTGCAAGGGTGTAAAGGCTATGACCGTTGACGGTAATGCAGTAGACGGAAATGTTATCCCTGCATTTGCTGACGGCGTTCACGAAGTTGAAGTTATTATGGGTTAATTTCGTATCGTAAATAAAAAAAGAGACTGTTTCGCTTTTAAAGCGGAGCAGTCTTTTTATATAAAATAACAGGCGGATTACAAAAAATCCGCCTTGTTTTTTATTATTTCGACGGGAAAGAATTAAACCAGGCTCTTTCTTTAAATGGTTTCTTTTGCGGAACAGTTGCTTTTTCTTCCGCTATGCCTACAGGCAGAAAACAAACAAGTTCATAATTATCCGGTACGTTTAAAATCTTTGCCATTTTGTCACATATTCTGTCATCGTCGGTAATATGTCCCTCATACCAGCAACTACTATAACCAAGTTCTGTTATAGCAAGTAGCATATTTTCGATAACAGCAGAATAATCCTGAACCGCAAAACATTTGTCTCTGTAAGCGTTTATTCTCTGAGTAAGGACACATATTATCGCCGGAGCAGTTTCGGCAACAGGTGGGTCTATAACACTAAACAGCTTGTCAAGAATTTCACGGTCATCAACGGCAATAAGACTTGTTGTCTGCTTGTTACAGCCGGACGGGGCATTCAAACCACATTCCATAATAGTTATAATGTCTTTTTTCGGGACGTTAATCTGTCTGTATTTTCCACGATAACTATGCCTTTTGTTTATTGCTTCAATTGTGTTCATTACATTATCTTCCTTTCAGATAATTCTTTTGATATTCTGTCACAAAGATTTTTCCAGTCTGAAAGACCTGTACTGTCACCAGTCCAGAAAGTACCGGCGGATATATCAAAAAGCCTTGCACGGAGTTTTTCTGCAAGCAATGACAAAAATTCTTTAGGTTCAGTGTTTCCCCTCACTTGCAACTCTATTGTATCATAGGTCATATCTTTTTCAGAATACTCACACCAATTATAAAACAAAAATTCAATACTCCAGTTTTTTCCGTAAACGTGTACAATAAAAAATGAATCAAAATCAATTTCAGTATCTTCAACAGGAACTATTTCTGTTTCTTCAATGCGAATATCTACTATTTCGGCTATTTCAGACAGAGTTTTAATTATTTCACCTTTCTTAAATGGTATAACATCTTCGTCTTTTTCCTTTCCATAAGGTTCAGAATTGGTTTTTGTTCTGATTAAATCAAGTGACCAGCTCATAATTTGCCTCCGATACATCATAAGTTTTTCTGATTATACCATAAAAACATTATAAAGTCAAGAAAAGCGTCCGCAAGTATAACGGACACTTTTTTATAACTTAAATTATAAACCTAGTTGTATTTCCTGTATTCTGAGTGCATCCATAACGGTTATGCCGTCGCCGTCTCCGAATATGTCAGCATTTGCCATACCTTGCGGTGTAAGTCCGAACTCGTCGGGATTTACGATATATTGCATTATAGTTACAGCATCGGCAATAGTCACTTTGCCGTCTTCGTTAGCATCTCCGGCGAGGGTGGGGGCTGGCAGAGTGTTTTCTGTTTCTGTTACCTGTACCATAGTTGCAGGGCAATCAAAAAAAGCTATAATTCCTGTATCTTCTTTTATTTTCTGTACGATGTCAAAATATTCATCATCAAATTCACAATCAAGACTGATAGAAAAATCGTAGGTTGTATGCGCTATATTATTATCTGTCTCTTATGCGCATCTGACGCTGCCGACGCTCTTCCGCGTGTAGATCTCGGTGGTCGCCGTATCCTTAAAAAAAGTAGGGGGGGGGG
>CAMWUB010000193.1 GCA_947177345.1 uncultured Ruminococcus sp.
GTCCTGACACATAGCGTTGTCGATAAGATTGCTGTTAAGGAGCATTACGCCCTTGCTTTTTCCGGTAGTTCCGGAAGTATATGAAATAGTCGCAAGTGCGGAGGGTTCAACGGGCTGGAAATCTTCCGGCTGATACTTTTCGAGTATTTTCGGTAAATCGTTTTCTATAGAAACGAATGCCTTTACTTCCGGACATTTTGATTTTATACCGTCAATCATGTTAGCAAACCGCTTATCATAAAAGAAGATAACTGAATCTGAACGGTTAAGTAATTCTGCTGTATCGTCCTCGCCTAACTGTGCGTCAAGAGGTACGCCGGTATTTCCGCCGGAAACTATTCCGAAATAGCTTACAAGCCATAAATAGCTTGAAGCTCCGGAGACTGCACAGTGAATAGGTTCACCATTACGGAAAGTATTTACATACGCCATAAGTCTTTTAACGTCGTCACGGAACTGGTTAAAACTTTTGTTTACGAGTTCTTTTCCGGCTTTTTCGGTAACAAAAATCTTGTCGCCGTACTCCTCGGCGGAGGCGTTTACGAGTTCCTGAAGAGTTTTTATATTATTCTTTTCCATAGCGTGCCTCTTACTGTAAAGATTCAAAATAAGCGATTGCTTCGCCTACTGTACGGAGGTTTACAATTTCTGCCTCATCGACGGTTATATTAAATTCGTCTTCAATATCGCCGAGCATACACATAAAGTCGTATGAATTAAGACCGATGTCTTCAATAAAACGTGAATTTTCTGTGATTTCGTCGGGGTTTACCTCAACATAGTTTACAATAATTTCCTTAAGTTTTTCAATCATGATTATTTCCTCCTCAAATCATATCAAGAATTTCGCCGATAGTTCTGTTTTCGTCCTCAATGCCTCTGAAAAGTACTCGGCAGAGGTAGTAATAAAAATATTCCATTTCCTCGGCGGTTACGGCATCTTTTCTGTACTCAAAATTGAAGTTCATACCGTTATCTTCCGGACGGTGCATTACAGTAAGATATAACGGCTGACCAGCTACACCATTAGTGTACCACATACTCTTGTATGGAATATCCGGAATACTGTATTTACTGCTACGAAGCGTAAGTGGCTGATAGGTCAGGCTGATACTCTCATAGCTTGTACCGGGGTTGCACTTGCGGTACTGATTTCTTTTAGCTATGTACTCGATAGGGTCGTAATTTGCGTGACGGAAAATTTTGCTTTGTTCCAACTGTATCATGTGGATACCGTCAAGGAAAGTCATTTCCGGTTGCATTATGGTACGCAACGGGAAGAAATGTACTCTTGTACCACCGCACTTCTTAGCGGAAATAGTACCACGTCTTGAAACACAGGTTTTTATTGATACGTCTTTTTCGTCGTCATTGAACTTTGAAAGAACCGTCCTCATACCCATGAGTAACAGACTCGCCATAGTAACGCTATGGAGTTCGCAGAATTTAATAAGTCTCATAGATGCTTCGTATTCAAGCGAAAATGTTGAAATAGATGCTTCCGGACTTCTTGAAATTACCATAGCCCAACGCTGTTCCGGATTATTATTTTCACGTCTTTGTGTGAGAAGTCTTCCCTGACCGGCAAAATCGGTGTACATAGGTTCGGAAGATTCGATTTTCTTTTTCCAGTACTCCTCATCACGTTTTCTTGCCAGTGAATCTGCCTCGTATTCGAGGTCTTTTTCAAGCTGTTTTATATACGAACTCATAGGAGCAGGCATATCTGTACCGTACCGCATAGCGCAATAAATTTCAAGAACAGTTGTTCCGAAACTTATTATTGAACTTGAATCCATGGTCATATGGTCGGTTTTCATGTACATACCGTTGTAACCGTCGGGAAGCTTTATCATGATAACCTGATTCATAGGGCTGTTGTAACGTGCAAAAGGCATAGCAGTCCATTTCCGCATCTCGTTGTGAGCGTCTTCTTCTTTCCAGTTTGAGAAGTCAACAAGAGGGATGTCTCTTTCCTCGAAAGGCACGATATACTGAAGTACTTCGCCGTTTTCGTCCTGTATAAAGCGTAAACGCATACTGTCCATCATCTCGTAAGCCTTATATATAGCCCTTTTCAGAATACCAAAATCAGTATCTTCCTTGACGTAAAGACCCGTACCTATGCAGAGTACCTGTGCAGGACAAAACTTTATTGTATAGTTATGGAGTTTCTGGGCAGCACATAAGGGGTAACATTTCATTTCTGCACCGTGAATATTTATTTCTTTCATTTTTCCTCCTTGTATCAGTCAAGATACTTTTCCATGAACGATATTATTTTTTCCTCGTATGCCGGAACGTCCTCATAATAAGCTGCACCATGACCGGCATTTTCTACTATCATTAAATCCTTTTCGGAAGTACACGCATTGTAATTCTGTTTTGACATATAAACCGGTACAAAATTATCTTCAGCACCATGTATGAAAAGTATCGGAATATTGGTATTTCTTACGGCTTTCAATGTTGAATAGTCGCTGAATCCGTAACCGGCTTTTTTACGACACATAGCATCATTAATATCCATAATCGGAAATTCCGGCAGATGATAGTCACGTTTCAGGATATGTGAAAATACATCATGTGGCGATGTGAAAGCACAGTCTGCTATGACAGCCTTTACAGAATTTTCAGTTTCCGGAAAACCTGTAGTCATGAGTACTGTTGTAGCACCCATTGAAACGCCATAGAGAACAATCTGTTTAGAGTTCCCGAAACGGTTATTGACGTACTGAATCCAGCGTAAACAATCGTATCTGTCGAGAATACCGAACCCTATATATTTTCCCTCGCTGTCGCCGTGACCTCTGTGGTCAACTATCAGGCAATCGAAACCGATTCTATGGAAAAATACCGCAATAGATGCACAATCTTTCATACCACGTCCGGTATAGCCATGATTACAGATTACAAGCTTATTACTCGGTTTTTCTGCCGGAAAATAATTGGCATGGAGTTCTATTCCGTCACGTGCCGTAATTGTAACGTGTTCTGACTCCTGTTTTTCAAGCCATTCACGGTTAGGAACCATAAATTTTTTATACTCTTCCCACTTGGACATATCCGCCATTTCGCTTATGTCAACTCTTAAAGTGTCCTGTCGTGGAATAGTACGGTTAAAGAGAGTTTTTGCACCGGCAATACAGGCGGTAGCCGTACCACCTAATGCGAGCATAGCTCCCAGTAAGATTTTCGACATAAATGCACCCCTTTTTTTACTTTTCGACCGCCGGTCGAATTTCTATGATGTTATTATATCACGGTTTTTTCTGAAAGTCAAGTATTTTTTTTCACAACATTGTCTTGATTTTCCGGATATTTTATGGTATAATATCACATAATATAACACCTTTCAGGAAAAGGAGGAATTTTTCTGTCACTATGAAAGAAAATAAAGTAGAAATTATACTCAATTCCGCTGAGGAGCTTATGTGTACCATGGAAGCCCCTAACCGTGACATTACCGTTGACATGATTGCTAAAAATGCCGGTATCGGCAAAGGCAGTATATACTATTACTTTGAAAGCAAGGAAGAAATTATTGACGCTGTTATTGAAAGAAGTTATTCCTCGGCTATAAGGGAATACTTCAACGTTACGGATAACTGCTCCGGTACGTACGAAAAACTCAAACAGCTTTTTGTCTCTATGATAAGAAAGGAATTTCAGGATAACAGCCGGAATCTTATAACTTATCTTCATGTTCAGGACGATATAATGTTACATTATAAACTCATGATGACCGCTATCAGAACCGTTTCGCCGATACTCACGGAGATTCTGAAAGACGGTGTTGCAGACGGTTCACTTCATACGGAAACTCCTGTCGAAAGTGCGGAAATGGTTGTAGCTATGCTGACTTTTCTGCTGAACCGTTCATTTTTTCCGTCAGATGACGAAAGTATGTTCCGTAAACTTAAACTTTATGCACACGTTCTCGAAACCTGCTTTGAAACTGAAAAGGGTAGTTTCAGTTTTCTTTTCACCAGACCGGAATAATTATACAGGAGGTGATATTATGTATGATATGAAAGATTCAGGCGTTGAGTGGATAAGGGAAATACCTGCTCACTGGGAAATAAAACCTATAAAATTTATAATAAGTGAACATTTTAGCGGTTCATGGGGGAATGATGAAAAAAATGATTCTAATGACAGAATATGTATGAGAATTGCTGATTTTGATTATCCTCGTATGAGATTTAAAGAAAAAGCTTTTTATACAATAAGAAATTATTCTGATTTTGAAATTAAAAATAAAACATTGAAATATGGCGATTTGCTTATTGAAAAATCAGGCGGTGGGGATAAAACGCCGGTTGGAAGAACAGTAGTATACAGATTACCATATAATGCTATTTTTGCAAATTTTATGGATTGTATAAGAC
>CAMWUB010000194.1 GCA_947177345.1 uncultured Ruminococcus sp.
TTTTTACAGAATCCGTATTTATTTTACTGATATGCAAGAATATTTATAATTCCCTGATAAAGATATGACGATTCACTTGAAAAGTTGAAGCCGTAGTCACTGGGATTCTGCATCTGCAAGACAACTATATATGAACCGTTATCACTGTAATTATCGTAATTGTTATATATCGGACAGCTTGCGGAATTATCATAGATATTCTTCATACAGCCTGTTATGTAAAGGATATCGTCGCCACCGGTCTCGGCAGTACCGGTTTTGGCGTAAAATTCATAGTTTTCGCCAACATAGATACCTAAATCAGAACCGACACTATACATACCATTGAGTATACCTTGTCTGCAACTTTCCGGAACAGATGCTATTACTTCATACGGCTGTGAACCCTCCGCAAGTACCGCCTGAGCTCCTCCGGAATCAACTACATTCTGTAACATGAACGGTCTGACCATATCACCGAAAACAGCTTCACGGCATAACGTAGCAAGGAACATAGGACACGTACGCACATAAGCCTGTCCGAATGCACTTCTTCTCAAATCGTCCATACAGGTTATGTCCATACTGCTGGAAATATTTCCGAAATCACATTCTATATCATAACCGTTTCCGAAGTGGAACATCTCTGCAAGTTCATTCCGGACTATATCTTCACCGAGCTGGTCAAAAACTTTGGCAAAGAAAATATTACTTGAATTTCTGAAAGCAGACTGTAAATCTCTTTCCATTGGATAATATGGGTTCTTATCGTGGTCCCAGTCTACTATTATTCCTTCGTCGGAATACCATGTTCCTTCGTCGTAAAGCGAGTATATTTCATACTTATCTGCTATTATTTCGGTCATAATCTTGAAACATGACCCAGGGGGTTGTTTTGCAAGTGATTTGTTTTCCAATGCACCATAACCGACTTCGTCTATATAATTCGGGACTGTATAATATTCAACAGGGTCAAACGACGGGTAGGAAACTTCTGCCATTATTGAACCGTCTGTACGCATTACCACTACAGAACCGATTATATTTGAATCATGCATATACTGATATATCTGATTCTGAACATCAGCGTCAATAGTAAGTTTTACCGATTTTCCGAGCCTTTTAGATGCTGAACTTGAATAAGGGTCTTCAGCACTGAGAATATCATTAAATGCAGTCTCAACACCGCCGGAAGCCTCATTCAATATATTTCCGAAAGATGTTCCGTATTTTTCTGAATAATTACGTTTGCCGTCCGCACCGCTTTTTACAAGCGTGATACCGTTTGTATCATATATGTTACCTCTTTCGGTCTGCGAAACATTAATAATCGGAATCGTTGTAGTTGTAGCCGATAATGTTGTATAAACATTCTCCATATAATCCGTATTGGTAGTAGTAAATGTTGTTGTTTCCGCAGAAGTCGTGGTTGTGGTAGTCGTTGTAGTAGTGATTATTTCCTCTAACGCTTCTACTTCGTTTCTTCCCTGCTCACGATTGTTTTCAGCTTTTACTATTCCGTAATCAGCCGTATCCATGAAAGAACCTTCCTGAGCGTTCATTATCACAGGTGGTGGAAGTGTTGTAGTCGGTTCGGTATCAACCGGAGTTTCAACAGCAGTTTCTGAACCACATGAAACGGCTGTCATCATACCAGCGAGAATAAGGGAAATAAACTCTATTTTTCTTGATTTCATAATAAAAGTACCGCCTCTTTTGTCGTCTTGATAATATGATTTGTTCTGATATTTATTATACTCTTTTTTCCTGATTTAGTCAACAGTATTTTTAATATTTCAGTGTATAACACATTTTTCACATGGTGTAAGACCGGCTGCTTGTGCTTCTTCCAGTGACACTTCATAATATGTACCGTTTCCGCAAGGATTTTCATAATGATATTTTTTACCGGTTTTTGTTCTGTAAACATATTCACGTTCTGTTACAATTACTGTTGTAGTAGTTGTTGTGGTGGTTGTAGTAGTGGTTGTTGTCGTTGTAGTTGTGGTGGTAGTTGTAGTCGTTGTAGTTGTGGTTGTCGTGGTGGTAGTTGTGAGGCTTTCACTTTCGATATATGACATACTCGCATAACCGTAATAAGTTTTTCCGTTGGTTTCATAGCTGACATATGCCCATTTGTCATTGTGTCCATAGATGTTTATTTCCGAATTTATCGGCATTTCTGTTATTATATCCGATTGTGTCGTAGGTCTTTCACGAAGTTTAAGATTTACACTTCCGGTATTTACTACTTTTCCCTTTTCGGAACGGTAATTTTCATTGAATATGAAACCTGCTCCGGAATATGTTGTATCAAAATATGTATAAGGTTCAGTGTTCATGATTCTGTTCAGTCCGGATATATCATGCAATTTATAATTTACTATATATGCGACTTCCGTATCATTTCCGACAGTTTCGGTATTTATCTTTTCACCGTCGAATGAAATTCTGTAAATATCAGTATTATTATATATTCTGTAAAGTATTCCGTCATTTTCGGCAAGCTGACTATAACCAGCATCAATATCTCCGGCGAAAATCATTTCACCGTCTTTCATGCTGTATACTGAATATTTATCATCATCTTCGGAAGTTCCCATTTCCGTTATGAGTTCATATGTACCATCGTTATTTATATCATATACGTAATATGAATTATATTCTATTGAATCGTCAGCAGTTCCGGCTAAAAGCTGTACCGCCTCAACATATGATGAGTAATCCTGTATTGTAGTGGCTGTTGTAGTAGTTGTTGTGGTAGTGTTATCCGTTCCGGTGGCTGTAGTAGTCGTTGTTTCAGTATTGTTATTGTTTTCAATAATATCTTCCCATGTCGGATTACCATTTGTAGAAGCTATTGCATAGTATGCGAGTATCAGAGAACCGTCAACGGCATCAATTATACCATCGCTGTTTACATCAGCATAAGTTTTCTGTTTTCCGGTCATAGTGCTTATACCCTCAGTAGACAGTGAAGCATATTCGACAAGTACTAATGAAGAATCGACGGCATCAATCAGATTATCACCATTGACATCGCCTGTTTTTGATGTTCCGTAATACATAGTGATATTTTTTTCCGTTTCAGTTTCGGAAGTAATTTCCCAGTCATTAACAGAAAAATTATCGTCAACGGAAAAATTATAAATTAATTCCCTGAAACTGTCAGGATTGTCGTTACCGTCCGGAATATTGAAAGTATTTGCATAAGTGGCAGTAGTTCCGGAATCGTTGCGCTTTAAAATAACCTGAAGTCTGTAATCCCTGTAATCGTTTTCTGTAGTATCTCTGCCCTCAATCTGCATTTCTCCGGAAGTCGTATTATCGACGGTTTTTATATAATACGGTTCGTCAGTAACTTCCGGTGAAGTGAAAGTAATCATTACTTCCGCCGTGGTATCTTCCGGAATATTTACAGTTATACTTCCGTTGACATCATTTATATTGAAATCGCTGTAAACCATGTCGGCGGCGTATGCACTCAATGATGTCGGAAATATTGTAAATATTGATAAAGTAAGAGCTGAAATATATGATATTATTTTTTTACCTTTCATAATAAATATAATCCTTTCTACTGTGATGACACTGCTGTGCCGTTATCATTTATGGAAATTACGGTTATATTGTCAGTATTCGCACCGGATTCCGCCGGAATATATAATGAAAATCCGTTATCACTCGATTCGCCGGAACGTGATAATAATTCGTCTTCAAAGGCGTTAAACGCTTTATAAGTGATACCGTTTACTGTAACAAAGATTTCTACATTATCGGACTTGAAAAACTCGTCACTGAGTTCACCGAAAATATGTATATAATTTCCTGATTCACGTTTATTTATCGTTATATCATTACATACAGTAAGATTCTTTATATCCAGACTTTTTACCACTGGAGCAGGCATAAGCGGAGCATATTTCTGTAAATTCGGGATATTTCTTTCTACTATCTCTATAATAAGCGTATCGGCATTTTCACCACCTATATTATCGAGACGATACGGAACTATTCTGGAAAATTCCGCTGTACCGAAACATTCCGCCATGAACGGTAATATTGCTTCACCGTATGAGTCTCGGAACATCAGAAGATTTCCGGTTTTTCCCTCGCATGAAGTCTTTATTGTCATATCATCAAAATTTCTGAAACGTCCGGTATATTTATATTTGTATTCGTAATCGCTGTAAACCTGTGTATCGTCAGCTTTTGCGGTCGGATAAATCATGTCTGCTAAATCGCCTTTGCGGTCATTCCGGATACTCCAGTTACCTGACGGACAGCTTTCTTTTCCTGACATATTCATGAGTGCCATATGTCCGGTATATGCTCCGAGATTATTCCAGTGTGTATCTTCCTTATGGTAAAGTGGTATATTTGAATCCGTATTCTGAATAAC
>CAMWUB010000195.1 GCA_947177345.1 uncultured Ruminococcus sp.
AAATATAAATTACCCTCTATACTTTTTATGCACTAAAACAGGTATAAACCAAATTTCGCCTATGTTCTTGCATAAATTCATTGCTTACATAAAAAAACAACCGTCCTTTGCATCAAACACAGGACGGTTATTGCCTTAATCAAAAATTTTCAGGTTTCTCATAATTATTTCGACAATAATCAGTGTAATCATTTAATGCCTCCGTATACTCATTAACCATATCCTGTGGCATTGTCGTTGCTATCAATTTTAGATTGTACGCATTGTGTATTGAACGATACTTTTTCTTCTTACAGGTCACTTCAATGTATGTCTTTTCATTTTTCTGGAAGCTCCTAAAGTAGTATTCTCTCTTATTGTTATGATGTTTCACTTTTACCTTTGTCACTTTCTTCAGTGGCTCTGACGATATACCCATTAAATCAAGTATACTGTACATATCATAATTGATTTTATTAATATCTGCACACATCATACTATGTACATAGCTGAAGTCACTGGTCTGCTTTACTTCCGCACTGATTATGCCCTTATTAAAACTGTTAATTTTATAGATTTCATCAACAAAACCACTGTTAACAAAATAAACATCAATGCTGTCATCTTTGGTTTTGAAATGCATCATATTCTTCTCCACGCTTAAATAAGCAATCATTTTTTCCATCCTCCTTACTCAAAGCAGATACAATCCTCAACATAAGCCCTATTTTCACTAAAAACAGGTATTTCTGTATCAAGCATCCACTTCATTCTCTGTGCCTCATTATCTGTACCCTTGTTGATGATAACAGGCTTTCTGATACAACATACTCCACGCTGTAAACTCAATGGAAAGTTATTCCAGTCAATATTTTTTTCGGTCAAAAGCATTTCCAATGCCTTATTGCAATTTACTCCACATAACTGCTTCTGACTGAAATATGCCTGTGCAGTTGCCTCAATGGAGTTACGGATTGCATCCTGCTGTCGCCATATCATATAATTGTTTACTTCATCTTTTGGAATATTAAATGCCCTGCTGTCAAAATTCGCCTTGTCAATGCGTTGTGTATAAACATTATCTGCTATGCCATTCACTGCATTTCTGAAATGCTTATTAAATGCAGATGTTGCAATACTTGCCGTAACACTACAAATTTTAAGCAGTCCATTCCCAAACCAAGGCTCTGTGTCAATTTTCTGATAATCACATAGTACAAGTGAAATCTCATCTGATTGCGTATAGCCTATCACACAGCCCTCAACATTTTCGCATAGTTCTTTCATTGTATTATGCATAACATTTATCAGAATGTCATCAAAAGGCTTATTAAACCCCTTTGTAAAACTATGAAAGCCTTTGCCGTCAAGCCTTATGATTACTGGTGTTCTGCGTGTCAGGTAATATCTTGTGATATGCTCATAGCCTTTCATACGGTCGCCCAAACTTGCATACATAAACATTATCTCCTTTCTGCTGTACTACACTAATTATAACATAAACTTAATGTTAATTCTATTCGCAAAATAACAGAACTTCATTTCTCATAAAAATATATCATGACATATCAAAAATCTGCAAAGGCGTGTACCTAAAATTAAAGTACGTGTACTAAAATTATGCAAGGACGTTGATTTCAACATTTCTATATGCAGATTGTTAACTATGCACAAAAAGCAACCGCCCTTACATAAACTCAGGACGGTTGCTTTTTGTAATTTATGTTAAAAAATTCCATTCTCTTTTTTACAACTGAATGTACGGTACTCTTTGAAATGCCGAATTTTTTCGCAGTAGCTCTTACAGTAGACTTGTTTTCTATAATGTACTGTCCAAGTATTACTGCCCGTTGGTCAGGTAGGTGTTTCAACATTATGATTATCACTCCTTTGATGTTCAGCGGTTCTGTAAATGTATATGCTGAAAAAACTTTAAAAAGAATTAATTATGTATATTCCGTTGACATAATACACGAAAAATGTTATAATACTACGTATAAGAGGTGATTTCCATGAACGAAAGCGAAAATATCCGTATTCTTATTGAAGTAATAAAAGCTATTGAAAATAATCCCACTGGTGACATAATGTGTCTTATGCTTGATGCCGTGGAAACAGTCGCTGTAAAAACTGATACCACACCGCACCATGTCGAAAAAATCCTGAATGATGTCGTAACCGGTGGCGATATGCGTTACAATTTAGTTGATTTCAGTAAAATTATTTCCGAATATCTTTTGACCGGTAATAAAACTCCGGTAAAAAATTTACTCCTGAAAAATATAAAATCCGATTATGACATTGAGTACATAAATAAATGGTACGAATAATAAAGCCGTCCTGCTCCGGAAAGCATTACGGCTTTTAAATTTATCTTTTTTCTATGGGAAATTCTACAATAAATGACGAACCTTTCCCGACTATACTTTCTACACGGATAGTCCCGTTATGGTACATTACGCCGTGCTTCACGATTGACAAGCCTAATCCAGTACCTTTAATCTGTCGGGAATGGCTCTTATCCACACGGTAGAATCTCTCAAAGATACGGTTGATATGTTCCGGTGGTATACCCATACCGTTATCACTGACAGTTATTAATATTTTCGTCGGAATATGCGAAACTTTTATATCAACGTGTCCGGAATCCCTGTTATACTTTATGGCGTTATCGCAGAGATTATATATTATCTCATCAAGAACAGTCCTGTTACCTGTCATTTCGACGTGTTCACCGGTGAGACTTAATTTTATATTTTTTTCGTCGGCATTATGACGTAATCTGTCAATTACTTCCTCAGCGAGATTATATAAATCAGTTCCGGTATCGTCACGAGGTACTGAATTTTCGTCGAGTTTCGACAGTGAAACAATATCGTTTATCAGAATGATAAGTCTTTCCGCTTCGCTCCGGATATTCTGTCCGAACTGTCCCACATCTTCCGGCTTGACTATTCCATTTGCGAGCATATCCGATATACCGTATATAGTTGTGAGCGGAGTTTTCAGTTCGTGCGAAACATTGGAAGTAAATTCACGTCGCATTGTTTCAAGCTGTTGTCTTTCGGTGACATCGAAAATAAATACAACAATTCCGTTAACTGTATCTGTCATATTTGAAGGGCTTGCTATAACTTCCCTGTCACCGCCGGAAGTCTTCAGAATACACGTCGAATTTCTTCCACCCATAGCGTCCTGAATACAGTGGCGGAAAATTTCCGAATTATTAAGTAAATATATGCTGTCACCTGCTCCTACGTTCTCCGCACTGAGAAGTTTCAAAGCTCCGGTATTACACGAAAGTATATTTGTTTTAGGGTCTGCGATTACTATTCCCTCCGACATATTTTCAGTTATCAGGCTTAACTGTTCCCTACCGCTTTTCACTTCGTTACTTTGACGACGTATTTTACCTTTCTGAATACGTATCTTGTTTATCAGCGGATTTATTTCAGAATAGTTTATTTCCGGATTATCCGGATTCACCTCGACAAGCGGACGTGTTATTTTATGTGACATTCTCAACGCAAATACTATACCTATCAATACCGCTATGATAAATATTCCGATATGTGTCAAACTGTCGCCATTCAGCATATTGATTAAAACAAGTGTGACGGCATTAGTTATAGCGACGGTCAATAATATACTGTTAAATATTTTTCGTGTCATTGTTACCACCCTCCGCCTTATAGCCTACACCTCGTATGGTTTTTATGACCTCACCGCTTTTGCCGAGTTTCGCACGTAATGTCCGGATATGTACATCTACAGTTCTGCTTTCGCCGGAAAAATCATAACCCCATATCTTCTGTAAAAGCGTATCACGTGAAAAAACTTCGCCTTTATTCTTCACTAACCACAACAACAACTCGTACTCTTTAAGTGTGAGATTTATTTTCACGCCGTCCGCAATGACTTCATGTTTCGACGGATATATACATATATCACCGGCATAAAGCGAGATATTTTCAGTATTTTTTGCCGATGTCCGTCTTAAAATTGCCTTTATCCGTGAAAGAAGTTCCATAATTCCGAAAGGCTTTGAAACGTAATCATCTGCACCGCTGTCAAGACCCTGTACCTTATCATATTCTGTATCTCTGGCGGTAAGCATTATGACCGGAACTCTTGCTGTTTTATCGTCTGAACGTATTTTTTTAAGTATTGAAAGTCCGTCCTGCTCCGGAAGCATTATATCCAGTAGAATTATTTCCGGAATTTTTCTGTTCATAGCCTGCCAGAAATCCGACGGTAATTCAAAACTTTGCGTTTCAAGTCCGGAATTATTTAACGCATACGTGACAAAATTTCTTATTCCTGAATCGTCCTCAAGAAGATATATCATAAAATTTCCTCCGATAAAAAATACTTCTATATATAG
>CAMWUB010000196.1 GCA_947177345.1 uncultured Ruminococcus sp.
CCTTGACAAAATATTTTATTTATGATATACTTAAATAAACATAAAAATATTGAACGGTGGTTCAGTTCCTTTCTGAAAGATTTCCGTTACTTACTATGACAAAAGAGAGAATAAAAAGACGTACATAAATGTACGTCTTTTTATATTGGTTCGTGACGTATTATTTTGCCGTCAATCATGACGAAAAACGGTTCAGCAAGCAAATCAAGAGGATTTTCGCCTTTTCTGTAAATCTGTAAATCAGCGTCCATATTTTCGGCGATAGTACCTACACGGTCGCTTACTCCGAGAATTTCCGCCGGATTTACAGTAAGATTTTTAATAGCCTCGTCGAATGTCAGACCACCTTTTATAGTCGCCTGTGCGGAAAGAGGTAGATACTGTATCGGTATAACAGTATGGTCTGTGCATATAGCGGTCTTGACACCGTTTCTTACGAGTTCTGAAGTGTTTCTGAGGTCAAGACCACGCATTTCAGGTTTACAGCGGTCACAGATTACCGGTCCGCATATTACAGGTATTTCTTCTTCGGCGAGAATATCTGCTATTTTGTAAGCCTCCGTACCGTGTATGATTACAATATCAAGTGAAAATTCCTTGGCAATTCTTATAGCGGTACAGATGTCGTCGGCACGGTGACAGTGGAAAAATGCTTTCTGTTTGCGGTCAAGCAGAGGCATAAGAGCCTCACATTTTATATCGTATTCCGGAGGGTCATAATTATCGCTGTCTGAATAGTAACTGTCCATATCATGTACGTATCTTTTCGACTTATGAATACCCTCACGGATTATAGCGGTAATAGCCATACGGGTTATGGGTGTTTCGGAGCGGTCATTGTATACGTTTTTAGGATTTTCACCCAGTGCGAATTTTATTCCGACGTTCTTAATCAGCATATTATCTATGCATTTTCCGTAAGTCTTTATCGCACATATTTCACCACCGCAGGCATTGGCACTCCCAGGGCTTGAAGCTACTGTGGTTATACCACGCATACGAGCCTCTTCAAAACACCTGTCAAAAGGGTTAATGCCGTCGATAGCACGCATATGTGGTGTGAAAGGGTCTGTGGATTCGTTGCAGTCGTCGCCCTCAAAGTCCAGACCGTCTTCAATTATACCCATATGTGTATGAGCGTCTATGAAACCGGCGTAAACCGTACCACCTTGTGCGTTTATATCGTTTTTGTTAAAAACAGGCGTACCTGCTCCGACTGCTGATATTTTACCAAATTTAATTTCAATCCAGCCCAGCGGAATAATTTTACTGCCGGTATAGATTTCAGCGTTATAAATTAACATATTATCTCCGTTCTTATCTGATAATATCAATAATGCTTGCGACAATTTCGGCAGGACTTCCGACAGCCTCAACCATTATCGTTGAATTTTTCATATATATATCGTGACGCTTATTATAGATTTCATGTAACTGTTCCTTAGTGTTGTTCATAACAATAGGTCTGTTTGAATCGTTTTTTATCCTGTTGTAACAAACGTCGAAAGGTACATTAAGATAAATGATTGTACCGCCGTTTTTCCGTACGGTATCGGCAGTATCGGTATTCTGCATAGCACCACCACCGCAAGCAACTACTGTACTTTTTCCGCATAGTGACTTGACAGTTTCCGCCTCGACTGTACGGAAATAGGGTTCACCTTTTTGAGAAAAGATTTCCGGAATAGTCATACCCTGATTTCTGACAATGAGTTCATCGGTATCGCAGAATCCGCAACCGAGTTTTTTAGCTAAAATCTGTCCTATAGTGGATTTACCGCAACCCATGAATCCGCATAGAAATATAGTCATTTTAAAACCTCCTCTTTGTAATCAATAAGCATATCGAAAATTTCATAACATTCTTTTTCGTCAGCGATTTTAATGTAGGTGTTTATATTACGTTTTGTTATGAATTTTCCCGATTTGATAAGATTTTCCGTGATTTTCAGAACATTTTCCAGAGTTATACAATCCTTGTACGAATCCTGAAAAATAACGGCATTGATAAGAAACCTGAAAATTTCCCTGAAATGCTTTTTTATATATGCCGTTGTAACGTCGTCGCTGTCCCTGAAGTAAATCTGAAAAATAACAGGATATTTAATTCTATGTGATATTACGTGCGAATAGTTTTTATTTGCTATCATGTCAACAGTTTCAGGTTTTTTGAACATTTCAGCATCCGGATTGAAAGTTATACCACGATATTTTATCTCTGAAAGTTCAAAACAACACCAGAATGCCCAGTTGTCTAAATTTTCAAGACTGTCAGGAAATACGACAGAATAAATTTTACCGTATTCACTGAAAACATGACGTTCAATAAATTTTACTCCCTCGGGGATAATTATTTCCGTTACATTCTTATCGTCGTTGTGGTACGCCGTAAGAGTACCGTTTTCATTTATTTCAAACTTTTCCATTACTTGTTCATTTCGTCAACGGATTCTTCAACGGCTTTAATAATCGGATTGATGTCTTCTGTTGCGAACTTTCCTCCGTACCATATTTCGTGTGCCTTTACAGCCTGATATACGAGCATTGAAGCCCCACCGACAGCGATTTTACCTTGTGAACGTACTTTTTTCATGAGGAGCGTTTCCGTCGGATTATATATAGCATCGAATACACTTCCGCACTTTTCAATCAGACTGTCGGAAATCGCACAGTTATTAACTTTCGGGTACATACCTACCGGTGTAGCGTTTACTATGAGGTCAAAATTTTCGTCAAGAGTTGCAATATCTGCGATTCTTACAGATGCTTCACTGCATTTTGATAATATTTCCGCCATAAGAATCTGTGCGTTCTTGATGTCCTGTGGGATTACCGCAAGTGTGAGTTTACCACCATGTAAAGCGGTTTCAATAGCCATCATTCTGCCTACTCCGCCACAACCTAATACCGCAACATTTTCAGTTATCGGGAGTTTTTCCGCTGACATCAGAAAACCGTCACAGTCTGTATTGTAGCCGGTAAGTTTACCGTCTTTGTTGTCGATACAGTTCACGGAGTTGTAACGCTCCGCACTCGCACCGAGAACGTCCATAAACGGAATGACGTTCTGTTTGTGTGGTATCGTGACGTTGAGACCGGCGAAACTTTCAATAAGTTCCTTACTGGTAGAAAGATTTTCAGGGGCAATGTCAACGAGTTCATAGGAAAAATCAGATATTCCGCTGAGGGCAAAAAGTCTTTCATGTATCAGCGGTGACATTGAATGTCCTAACGGGTGTCCGATTAAAGCATATTTTTTCATTTTTTTATCTCCTTTACATTATAAGTTAGCGAGACCTTCAGCATTTTCTATATTGAACGCCGTCACACCTTTGAGAGTTTTCTTTACAAGACCGGTTAAAGTCTTACCTGCTCCGAACTCTACGAACTTATCTGCACCAGCCTGATACATTGCATTGAGTTCAGAAGTAAATCTTACGGGTGATACTATGTGTTTCGCAAGGAGTGCAGGCATATCGGAAAAATCTGTGAGTTCACCACCGGTAACGTTGGAATAGTATTTAACTTCCGGTTTTCTGAACGTGATAGTCTTAGCGGTTTCGTAAAATTTTTCAGAAGCGGATTGCATAAGTTTCGAGTGAAAAGCTCCGGCAACGCTGAGCGGTACAACTCTTGCCTTCATTTCCGTAAAGATTGCGGATACTTCAGCGACACCCTCCGGCGTACCGGCGATGACGGTCTGGACAGGCGAATTATAGTTCACGGCGGATACGTAATTTACTGCCTTGTCGCATACCTCCGCAACAGTTTCCGGTGCAATTTTCATTACCGCCGACATTGTACCCTTATTATTGCGTGATGCTTCGTCCATAGCCTCAGAACGTGCTTTTATGAGACGGAAAGCGTCTTCAAGGGTTATCATGCCTGATGCCTGCATACCTGCGTACTCACCAAGTGAGTGACCGGCTACACCGTCGAAAGTAAAGCCTTTCTGTTCTGCGATACGAAGTGCCATAAGTGAGACCGTCATTATAGCGGGCTGTGCGTTGATAGTGAGGTTGAGTTCCTCCTGTGGTGTTTCCGTCATGATTCTGATAAGGTCACGTCCGAGAATTTCAGAACCTGTTTCGGCAATGCTTCTGAGTATGGAGTCTTCAAGGAAATCTTTTCCCATACCGACGTACTGCGAACCCTGTCCGGAAAAAAGTGCAATTGTCATAATAAATGAACTTCCTTTCATAAATTATATATAAAAATATTGGTTAAAATGTCCGGTTTTGACTGCTACTGTTTGTGAAAAATGACGATATTTTCTTCAACTATTGTTAAAGTAATAAAATATCATTGCAAAAAAACCGGAAATGATTTAAAAAAATTAATTATAATTGACGTAGGGCCAAGA
>CAMWUB010000197.1 GCA_947177345.1 uncultured Ruminococcus sp.
AAGATAGTAAACAATTACGAATACTATAAAAACATTGCGGTAAATCTTGAATGGGTTGAAACAGCTTCAAAATTTTATGACTGGGTTAATGAATATTATATTATTGGAATATATGTCATTGTATGCAATTTTCCGACGAACTATATAAAAAATAATTTTGAACGGGCATATGTGCAGACTGTTTTGACGTATATGAATTTTCTAAAAAGTGGACAGAATTTCTGTAAGATTCCGCCGTCTGAACGTCTGAAATATATGACAAGAGATAAAGAATTATATGAAGAATATATTACTTATGACGAATTGCGTATGAAATTTGTAAAAGAAGATTATCTGATTCAGAAAATAAAATCATACACTGAATATGATGATATTCCGGAAAGTAACATTCCGGAAAGTGAAATAAATTCAGTTATTCCATACCTGACAGGAGCAGAAAATATTGAAATAGGCGGTGGCGATTTCATAGAATATGAAATAGACCACACATTTATATCAATAAAAGACAATTCCATTATGCTTATTGAATGCGGAACATGGGGTTCTTAAAAAGGAGGTTTTTTTATGAAAGCACTTGTACTTTTCAGCGGTGGTGTCGACAGTACAACCTGTCTCGCCATGGCTGTGGAAAAATACGGAGCGGAAAATGTTATAGCGTTATCTATTTATTACGGTCAGAAACACAACAGGGAAATTGAATCTTCCCGAAAAATAGCCGATTATTACGGTGTACAGTTAAAAACTCTTGACCTTGCGTTGATTTTTGCGGATTCAACCTGCTCACTTCTGACAGGTTCAGAAACTGAAATCCCTAAAGAAACGTATGCGGAACAACTCTCCAAAACGGACGGCAAGCCGGTATCTACATACGTACCTTTCCGGAACGGTCTGTTTTTGGCATCTGCTTCGAGTATCGCACTGTCTAATGACTGTTCAGTAATTTACTACGGCGCACACAGTGACGATTCCGCCGGTAACGCATATCCGGACTGCTCCGACGACTTCAACAACGCCATGAATCAGGCGATATACTTAGGCAGTGGCAGACAGCTTCAGATTATCGCACCGTTTGTAAATCTGACAAAAGCGGACGTTGTAAAAAAAGGTCTTGAATTAAGCGTACCGTATGAATTGACATGGAGTTGTTACGAGGGCGGTGATGTACCGTGTGGTACGTGCGGAACGTGTCGTGACAGGATAAGAGCATTTGAGTTAAACGGCGTTACTGACCCACTTTTCAAAAGTAAAAAGGAGGATTGAATTTATTATGGAAAAACAGTACGGAACGCTTATTTTAGGTGGAGTGACGTTTGAACTCGACGACTGCGAATACACAAGGCTGTACATTTTTGAGAGTGACGAATATGAAAATACTTTAACAATTTCATTTCATTTGAGATTCAAAGAAGCAATATTTGACGGTGAGGAAGTTTTGCCGTATATCTGCATGAATCAACATGAAACACATAAGTCTGAAATCAGTGAAATTGTCGGCGATACATATTCTGTGGACAGTCCGGAAGAGGCTGACGAAAGAGAAGATACGCTTTATATTTACGAACACGAACCTTTTGAAAAATACGTCTTTAAAATACTTGATGTATCCGGAGATATGATGCATATTCGGATTGACGGAACGGCTATAACTGACGGCTATTCAGAACCCTATCAGACAGCTGATTTTTCAGGAGATTTCATGTTAAGATATAAATAAATTTTTTTATGGAGGTATTCTTATTATGGATATGAATTTTCAGGAAGAAATGAAAAAAATGTTTTCGGAGGTAATGAACGGTATAAAATCCGGTACTTCCGAGTTTTTCGACGACAAACCCGAAGAAGTAGTAATAAATAAAGAACGTTCTGACGAGGGCTTACAGAATCTCGGCAGAAAAGATACAAAATACGCTACAGACTACGCACCGGAAGTACTCGAAACTTTCGATAACAAACACCCCGACCGTGACTACTTTGTAAAATTCAACTGTCCGGAGTTCACCAGCCTGTGTCCGATTACGTCACAACCCGATTTTGCGACTATCTATATATCATACATTCCGGATAAGAAAATGGTTGAAAGTAAATCGCTGAAACTTTATCTTTTCAGTTTCCGTAATCACGGAGATTTTCACGAAGACTGCGTAAACATAATCATGAACGACTTAATAAAACTCATGAATCCTAAGTACATTGAGGTGTGGGGAAAATTCCTCCCACGTGGCGGAATATCCATTGACCCTTACTGCAATTACGGCAGACCAGATACCAAATGGGAAAAACTCGCATGGGAAAGGCTCTCGCATCATGACTTATATCCCGAAAAAGTAGATAACAGATAATATATAATTAAAATAATTATGCATTGTAAAGATAAAAGGGGAATGAAAACGTGAAAAGTTTAAAGAAAAAATTATCAGCCGTAATGCTTAGTGCAATGATGCTTACGGGTTGCGGACAGGTGGTACAGAATATGCAGGACGTTCCGGTTATGAATCGGAAACCCTCCGAAAATCAGGCAGGTGAAAATCAGACGACTACCGCAAAAGGATACGTTGCCGGAAATTTCACTACTGATACTACTACTGAAACTTCAGCCGGTGTCAAATCCGGTACTGTCGGTACGGAGTACAGGGTAAAAATAGCTACAGAAAAAGCAACTACTACTACCACTACTACGATTGCACCAAACGTAACAAGAAATAACGGTATTCAATACGGTACTACCCATTTAGTACCGATAAATCCTAATCTTGATACTTCCGGACTTACTAAAAGAACAGTAGCTCAGGAAGAAACTACTGAACCCAATACTACAACCGCTACTACTACTGATACCAGTACTAATACAACAATATCCACAGATACGGCAGTAAATCCGACGACTACTACAACTTCACTACCTGCTACTACTTCGTCTGTTCCGGTATCGGTGACAACTACAATTACTACTACAATCTGCGAAATATCGACAACAACCACTACCACCACTACATTACAGAAACCTGATAATCCGCAGGCACTCCTTGAACAGATGTCACTGGAAGAAAAAGTATGTCAGATGTTCATGGTAAAACCTGAACAGCTTACCGGTATTATTCCTACTACTTCTTCCGATGAGGCTACTAAAAACGCTATTGAAGAATACCCTGTAGGCGGAATAATATATTTTGCTGATAATCTCGTTTCTGTGCCACAGACACAATCAATGCTTGAAAACGTTCAGCAGTATGCAAAGGATTCCGCAGGTGTAGGAATGTTCACCGCCGTAGACGAAGAAGGCGGTACTGTTGCACGTGTAGCTCAGAAATTAGGTACAACAGCTTTTGATAATATGCAGTCATACGGCGAAAGAAACGATTACAACGAAGGTTATATTATAGGTTATACAATCGGTTCTGACCTGAAGCGTCTCGGATTCAATGTTGATTTCGCACCGGTTGCAGATGTAAATATAAATCCGAATAATGAACTCGGTAACCGTATATTCAGCAGTGAACCCTCAATAGTTGCGAATATGGCTACAGCAGTCGCTGACGGCTTACAGACCGCCGGAGTTTCGGCGACTTTCAAACACTTCCCCGGATTAGGAGCGGAAGACGGTAACACACATGAAGATTCATTCGTTGTGATAGACCGTACTGTTGAACAGCTCCGTGAAAATGAGTTTGTACCGTTCCGTGCCGGTATAGAAAACGGCGTGGATTTTGTAATGGTAAGTCATCAGATTGTGACAGGTTTCGGGGATAATCTGCCTGCTGATATGTCGTATACGGCAGTTACAGAATATCTCCGTAATGAACTCGGATTCTACGGAATAGCCATCACGGATTCGCAACAGATGAACACTATTTCAACGGTTTACTCATCAGGTGAAGCGTCGGTAAAATCGATACAAGCCGGAATAGATATTATTCTTATGCCGGAAAATCTTCCGGAAGCCGTTTCCGCTGTATGCGAGGCAGTAAATAACGGTTCTATTTCAGAATCCCGAATTGACGAGAGTGTTTCACGGATTTTAAACAAAAAATATGAACTCGGCTTATTTTAACATACGGAATACAAAAAAATTCCCTGCTCAGACAGGGAGTTTTTTTATATATCCAGTATTTTCAGGAACATTTCATTTATTTCAGACCATTTGTTTTTACGGTCGTCGGAAATTGTACCGGCATACTTTTTTATATCCGTGATATTTTTTTCAATGTAGGAATCCAATTCCGGAATATGTTCACCGATAGCAGTTTCAGGGATTTCAGTCTTTATCCGGATAAGTTCAGAAATTACAGGTTTTATAGTGTCGTCTGCAACAGCGT
>CAMWUB010000198.1 GCA_947177345.1 uncultured Ruminococcus sp.
ATCCTGTAAACTACGGAAATTTCCGCCGGTAGTTCTTTCACAGACTATTCTTTCCGCCAGACCCTCACCGACGTTCTTTACTGCCATGAGTCCGAAATATATTTTTCCGCCGGAATAACTGAACTTCTTCATACTTTGATTTATGTCAGGTTTTACTACTTCTATGTTATTATTCCGACATATATTAACGTATTCTGATAGTTTATCAGCATAGCCGGTTATACTCGACATAAGCGACGACATATATAATCCGCAATAATGATATTTCAAGTAGGCGGTCTGATACGATATTACGGAATACGCCGCCGCATGAGATTTATTAAATGCATATGATGCAAAATTCATCATTTCGTCGAATATTTCAACAGCTGTTTTTTCCGGAAAATTATTTTTCACAGCTCCGGAAACAAAATTTTCACGTTCGTGTTCCATGACATCGTGTTTCTTTTTAGCCATAGCCCTCCGGACTATATCCGCATGACCGTATGAATATCCGGCTATTTTACGGCATATTTCCATTACCTGCTCCTGATAGACCATACAGCCGTATGTTTCCGACAGAATACTTTCAAGTTGAGGGTGTTTATACTTTACGTTATCCGGATTGTTTTTATTTCTTATATACTGCGGTATCGATTTCATAGGTCCGGGTCGGTAAAGCGACAGCATTACTATTAAATCTTCTATGCGTTCCGGTCTAAGTTCAGTGAGACATTTTGTTATACCCTCGCTTTCAAACTGGAATACTCCGGCGGTATCTCCGGAGGACAGCATTGAATATACATTCTTGTCGTCGAGGGGTATTTTATTTATATCAAAATCCGGATTAATTTTCCGTATTCCGTTGATTGTATCACGGATTACTGTCAGGTTACGAAGTCCTAAAAAATCCATTTTGAGAAGTCCGAGCGATTCGAGAAAGGTCATCGTATACTGTGTTACTATTGTATTTTCATTCTTCTGCAACGGTACTATATCCGCTAACGGTATCGCTGATATGACTACTCCGGCGGCGTGCGTGGTTATATGACGTGGCATACCCTCTATTTTCAAGGCGAGGTCTGTTATACGTTTTACGTCCGGATTTGATTTATACATTTCCTTAAGTTCCGGTGATTTTTCGAGAGCCTCACCAAGTGTATAGCATGGGTCAATCTTTTTTGCGATACTGTCACAAAGTTTAACCGGCATACCGAGTACACGTCCTACGTCACGGACACCGGCACGTGCCTTTAAAGTATCAAAAGCTATTATTTCAGATACCTTGTCACGTCCGTATTTTTCAAAGACGTAATTTTTTACCTGTTGTCTGCCCTCAATGCAGAAATCTATATCAAAATCCGGCATACTTACTCTTTCCGGATTCAGAAACCTTTCAAAAAGAAGTCCGTATTTCAGAGGGTCTATTGAAGTTATTCCCATACAGTACGCACACAGACTGCCTGCTCCCGAACCTCTGCCGACTCCTACCGGAATATTATTCCGGCGTGCATATGCGACAAAATCCCATACTATAAGAAAATAATCAATATATCCCATTTTTTCTATCACGGATATTTCATATTCCATACGTTCAGTGACTTCTTTTTCCGGATTGTTGCCATATTTTTCGTACATACCGGTATAACATAGCTGTCTGAAATAAGCCTCATTATCTGAAACTCCTGACGTACGATACTCCGGAAGAAGTAAACCACCTGTCTGAAAATCAACGTTACACATTTCAGCGATACGGACGGTATTTGTTATCGCTTCCGTATGATTCGGAAAAAGTTCCGCCATTTCGTCGGCTGATTTTATATATGCCTCTCCGGAACGTGTCTCACCGGAATAGCGTTGATTTGTCTGTATGCACCATAGTATTTCATGCATTTCAGCATCTTCTTTTGCGATATAGTGTGAATCATTCGTGGCAACCATTGGTATTCCGGTTTCTTCTGAAAGTCTGAAAAGTTGTGGTAGTATACGGATTTCATTTTCTGTATGGTGATTCTGTATTTCTATAAAATAACTGTCTTTACCGAAAATTTCCATATATTCAAGGGCTTTAGACTTTGCACCGTCATAATTTCCGTCGGTAAGAAGTCTTGACACCTCACCATACAGACACCCTGATAAACATATAAGTCCGTCATGATACTTCCGGAGCAGGTCAATATCAACACGAGGTCTGTTATAAAAGCCGTCCGTACCGGCTATTGATACCAGTTTTACAAGATTCTTATAACCCTGATTATTCCGGCACAGCAATATAAGGTGATACGGCGACAAATCTTTTTTACCGTCCTTATCGGTATGCCGTCGGGGTGCTACGTATACTTCACAGCCTATTATTGCTTTGATTCCGTATTTTTTAGCCTCATTCCAGAAGTCAATTACACCGTACATTGTACCGTGGTCTGTAATCGCTACGGATTCCTGTCCGAGTTCCCTGACCTTTGCAATGAGATTCTTTACCCGGCAAGCACCGTCAAGTAAACTGTATTCCGTATGCACATGAAGATGTACAAAATCATTTTTTTTCAGAAAAATCACGCCTTTCCGTCTGATTGTTTCTTATAGCGTCGGCAAGAAGAGCTATCTTTTTAAATCTGTGATTAACACCGGAACGGCTTACAGGTCTGCTCAGGCTGACACCTATTTCCTGTAGGCTCATATCAGGATTTTCAAGGCGGATTTCTGCAACTTCACGGAGTTCAGGCGATAAACTTTCAAGACCGTTATATTTCCGGATAATTTCAATATCGGCTGTCTGTTTCGCCGAGGCTTTTACCGTCTTGTCGATATTCGCTGAATCACAATTAGCTATCCGGTTCGCTTTATTCCGGACATCTTTCCATATTTTAACGTTCATGATTTCAAGAGTGCAGTTCTGTGCGCCTATGAATGTCAGGGTATCTTCTATTGATTCGCTGTCCTTGACGTACACAATATGCTGACCCCTCCGGAGCGACGAACGGGCATTCACGCCTATATCGCCGAGCAGTATAATAAGTTCTTCCGTAAGTACCTCACTGGGTACGGAAAACTCAAGATGATATTCTTTTGACGGGTCATTGACACTACCGCAAGACAGAAATATTCCGGCTGTAAAGGCACTTATACTATCGGTTATAATCATTTCTGAATTTATTGTACGGATATTTATAAATTTATAAGTCCGGTATATTTCACGTATTGTTTTCTGTTCAGATATATCAAAACTGAAAAGCACTCCGGATTTACGGCACGGCGGAATTATGCGGAAAACATTCCGGAAAAGCTGGCTGAAAAAATCGGCGGTGATTTTGCTTTCAGTCTGAAAACATATTCTTTCCGGTGTGAGTTCCTTACAAAACAACAGCATACCATACAGACAAGAAAAACGTTTATTGTTATCGCTGACAGAATGACATATTTCACAACGGACTTCATCGGCAAATGACATATTTTGCTACCTCTCAACTGAATGTCTTATCTTTTGTGATGTCACGGTGGTACTTCTGAACTTTATAGCCGTTTTCCGTCAGATGTTTCGCCATAAATTCAGCGAATGTTATTGACCTATGCTTACCGCCGGTACAGCCAAATGCTATTACTAACTGGCTTTTTCCCTCATGGACATACAGCGGTATGAGATAGTCTATCAGGTCTTTCAGCTTATCGAATAATATTCTCGACTGTTCAAAACTCATAACGTAATCCCTCACGCACTCGTCGCAACCTGTATGATTACGTAAATTTTCTATATAATACGGATTCGGCAGACAGCGGACATCAAAAACAAGGTCTGATTCTGTGGAAACTCCGTACTTGAATCCGAATGACATTACTTTTATTATAAGAGAATCTGAAGAACTGTTAAGAAATGTTTCCTTAATCTGTTCTTTTAACTGTGCCGTTGAGATTTCAGAGGTATCAATATAATAATCCGCTATTTCACGCAACTGTGATAACTGCATTCTTTCATAGTTTATAGCGTCGTGAAGATTTCCGCTGAATTTTTCGTCAAGGGGGTGTCGGCGACGTGTTTCCTTGTAACGTTTTATGAGGATTTCGTCACCGGCTTCAAGAAACAGTACCTTTATATCGAGGTATTCGTTTTCTTTCAGCGACTGCCATGACCGGAATATTTCCGTAAACATATCGCCGGTACGTATATCAACAGCAACCGCTATCTTATCAATATCTGATTTTCTGCATATATCGACAAATCTTGATATTAGTTTAGGTGGTATGTTGTCGATACAGTAATAACCTATATCTTCCATAACGTCCATAACGCATGATTTTCCTGAACCGGACATACCGGTAATAATCAGC
>CAMWUB010000199.1 GCA_947177345.1 uncultured Ruminococcus sp.
CTCAAATATTCATCCAGAACCCCTATGAGGATTCAAAACCACTGAAATTATCCAGGATCATTTGAATAGCAAAATCACAGAACAAAGTTCCCAGTTTTATATTACTGCTCCTGAAAGACTCTTGGGTCAGAGCAACTTGCTTTTCTTTCTTGATTCTGCTTCTACATTCCATCTTCATATTTTTCTCCTCATTTTAGTTCAGCGATTGTAACACCGTCTTCACCCTCGCCGAAAACTCCTAATCGGAAATTCTTAACGGACGGGTGTGACTTCAATCTTGCATGGACTGCCTTTCTTAAAAGTCCTGTCCCCTTGCCGTGTATGATAGTCACTGTTGAGATATTTGACATTACAGCCTTATCTATGAATGCGTCAAGCTGATATACACCGTCGTCACAAGCATATCCTCTTATATCCAGTTCCATACTGCCACGACGTTCAGCTTTTACGCCTATTTTTCCGGTACGTCGTGTAGACTTATTCTTATACGTAACTTTTTCCGGTTCTTCGAGTCTCAACCGTGATATTTTTATCTTGGTCTTCATAACGCCCATCTGTACGAATACAGAATCTGAACTGTCAGGGTCGCCGGAAACTATTCCTTTTCTTTGCAAATCGACTACGTACACCGTATCACCACGTTTTAATTTCCGTGGGAGGACGTAATCAGCATTAGGGTCTCGTCTGTCAACCGGATTAGCAGTATCGTACATCTTATTGAAACTTTGTTTAGCACTTGTTTTAGCTCCGGAAACTCTTTCACCGAAGTCTTTTCTGTCCTTTTCCTTTCTGAGTTTTTCGAGTTCCGTTATAAGTTCATTCGATTCCGCTTTTGTCTGTTCGATAATCGTCATTGCTCGTATACGGGCTTTTTCGAGTTCCTCCGCTTTAAGTTTTTCGAGTTCCGCACGTTCTTCACGAAGTACTCTTTCATGTTCAGCTATTTCAGCCCTCAGACGTGAAATATCTTCTTTTTGCTTTTCGAGTTCTATACGTGATTCTTCAAGTTTTCCTATTACTTCTTCAAAACGGCTGTCGGATTCGCTTACAAGATTTTTTGCATCTTTTATTATATCCGGTGGCATACCGAGATTTTCGGAAATCGCAAAAGCGTTTGACTTTCCGGCAGAACCTACTATTAACCGATACGTCGGGCTGAGCGTTTCTATATCAAACTCACACGAGGCATTTTCTACGTCGTCGTTTTCAATCGCAAATAATTTAAGTTCCTGATAATGTGTAGTAACCATTGTCTTCGCTCCTGACGACATGAGGCGTTTTATTACCGCTACTGCCAGTGCTGAACCCTCTACAGGGTCAGTGCCTGAACCGAGTTCGTCGAGGAGTACAAGGGAATTTTCGTCGGCTGTTTTAAGAATTTCAATAACTTTGTTCGTATGTGCCGAAAATGTGGATAAATTCTGTTCTATGCTCTGATTGTCGCCTATATCCGCCAGTATATGATTGAAAACTGATATTCTGCTACCGTCGGCAACTGGTATGAGAAGTCCGCACATTGTCATAGCACTGAGAAGTCCGGCTGTTTTAAGACTTACCGTCTTACCACCGGCATTTGAACCGGTTATTATTAATGTACTATATTCCTCACCGAGTTTTATATTTATCGGTACGGCTTTTTTACGGTCTATAAGTGGATGACGTGCTTTTTTAAGATTCATTTTTCCGTCGTCGGTTATCTCCGGAAGTGAACAGTTAAGTTTTGTAGCAAGTCCGGATTTCGCAAAGTATAAATTGAGTTCAGTACAGATTTTATAGTTTTCACATAGAACATCTGCATATTCACCGCATTCCCGACACAATTCACGGATAATTCTTTCTATTTCCTCCTGCTCCTTGCCCTCCAGAATACGTATATCGTTATTAGCCTCGACTATAGCCATAGGTTCTATGAATATCGTCTGACCTGTAGCCGACGTATCATGTATAAGTCCGCTGACGTGTCCACGGTGTTCGGATTTCACGGGAAGTACAAATCTTCCGTCACGGATTGTAACCGTATTTTCCTGAAGATACTGTTGAGTAGTCTTGTTTTTTATCATCTTGTCGAGAGTTTCACGTAATTGCATACCTGCTTTGTTTATTTTCCGTCGGATTGCCGAAAGTTCCGGACTTGCACCGTCTGAAATTTCGTTCTCCGATATTATAGACCTCTCCAGTTTTTCAAGTAACCAGTCATTCGGGGACAGTCTTGAAAACAAGTAACTTAATTCCGTTTCTATGTTTTCACAATGTCCGTACCAGTCGTGAAGCCCCTTTATCTGCCGTAACATTCCGGCTATATCGAGCAGGTCACGCAAGGAAACAACCGCACCGGATTTCAGACGGGCGGAAACTGTAGTTATATCCCTGAAATTCGCAAACGGTGGCGTTCCGAACTGCACCGACAGGTTAAATGCCTGATAAGTTTTCAGGCACTCATAACGGACACGCTCCGCATCATTGTCGGGTCTCAGAGCAAGTGCCATACGTCTGGTTTCCTCATTGGAAGTACATTCCGCAAGCATTTCAAGTATTTTGTCAAGTTCGAGTGTTCTTAAATATTTATTCATATATTTTCCTTTATATTATTATATTGATTGTCTGATTGATTTATAAAAATCAAGTGTCCTGAAACTTCTTTCAAGTTTCGCCGTAAGATATTTTTCTGAAATATATTCAAGCGTATTCATGGTATTTTCAGAAGTCCGGAAGTTGAAAAGCCTTTCAAAATCCGTCAGTACTATGTGTCGCATGGCACTGAGTACGGAAATATTTATCTTATACCATTCAGCCGGATTGAATTTAAAGCACTCCGCACAGCAGAAACAACTTTCACGGATACTGAAATAAAGTTCAGCCGGTTCGTAAGCTCCGCACTCACGGCACATTACAACGTCTGGCATGAAGCCTGTTTCAGACATAAGCCGTGATTCAAATATTGCTTTTAACATTTTTTCTTCACGGAGTCTGTTTTCAAGAAAATGAAGCGTATTAAGAAATAATCTCAATACTTCATTTCCCTGCGATTCGGAACAGTATTTCAGCACTTCCGCCATATAGCACGCCAGTGATATTCCGGTGAGAGATTCACGGAGTTTATAGAAAATACGTACCGGCACAGCACTTGTGAGTATTTTATATTTATCGCTTTCGTGATAACAGAAATCAGAATACGCAAAAAGCTGTGTCGAATTTAACAGACTACTGTTTATTTTCCGTGAACCTCTTACAGTAAGTTCAATTATACCCTTTTCAGCCGTCAGAATATCTATGAATTTTCCGTTATCTCCGGTGTTACGTTCTTTCAGAACTATTCCCTTTATATTATTCATGTTTCAGAAAGTCCGAAGCTCCTTATAAGATTCTCACGGTTACGCCAGTCTTCCTTGACTTTCACCCAGCATTTAAGATTTACTTTTATCTGGAAAAAGTCTTCTAATTCAAGGCGTGCCATAGTTGACGCTTTTTTCAGCATACTACCGCCTTTTCCTATAATTATTCCCTTATGCGATTCCCTTTCACAGTAGATTACCGCTGAAATATCAAGTATATCCTTGTCATCTCGTTCAGACATCTGTTCCACACCGACGGCTATTCCGTGTGGTACTTCGTCTTTAAGCAATGTAAGAAGTTTTTCACGTATCATTTCACCGGCGAGAACTTTTTCCGGCTGGTCTGTAATCATATCATCAGGGAAAAAATGTACTGATTCTTCCGAAAGTTTCATTATCTCGTCAATTACTATATCAACGCCGTTTCCTTGTGTGATACTCACCGGAACAACTGCCTGAAAATCAATCTCTGCTGTAAGTCCGGCTATAATCGGAGCAAGTCCGTCCATACTTTTCAGTAAATCTATCTTATTCAGTACCAGTATAACCGGCATTCCGGATTTATTCATTGATTTAAGTAAATCCGTTTCCTGCTGATTTATTTTCCGTGTACAGTCCATGACGAACACAACACCGTCAATATCGCTGACGGATTCCTTAACCGTATTCAACATATGTTCACTTAATTTGTTTACCGGCTTATGCAATCCGGGGGTATCGAAGAATACAAGCTGAACGTCTTCAATATTCCGGATTCCTGTTATACGTGTGCGGGTAGTCTGTGGCTTATCGCTTACAGAAGCTATCTTTTCACCGACTATCGCATTAAGAAGTGAAGATTTTCCGGCGTTGGTACGTCCGGCTATGGTGATAAAAGCGGTTCGTGACATTAATTTTTATCCTCCTGTACTATGAAAG
>CAMWUB010000200.1 GCA_947177345.1 uncultured Ruminococcus sp.
ATATAGGAGAGTTCTATGACTAAAAAGAAAAAATTGGTAATTGTGTTAGGAATTATAATTGCAATTGCATTGACTTATGTTTGTATATGGCTTTTATTCTATCAATTTGTTTGTCGTCCGCACATGACTGATAATTTAACTCTCAATGATACTGGTATTTATAGACATGGCTATTTCAATGTTTATGAAGTGAAAGATAATAGCGATAATTATATGCTAAGTGTACCAAAATTTTTATCATTTAAGTTTTATGGCGGAATGGCATCCGGACAATTTATAGATGAAGATGGTACCGTATCAAATCCATCAGGTTTGGATTTTGATATTGTGCAATTATTTGACTTCAATTTGATTGGTCATGTCAAGCAATATCGGTTTTCCATTACAGCATTAAAATCTCAGAATGGATACCAATATAATAACAACTACTTATTTATTTTGGATGAAAACGGTAATCTACTTAATGAATCAGAATTAAATAGCAGTGGAATGTCACTGTATAATAATTCCGTAGAGGACTTACAGAAAATAATCGAAAAAGAAAAGGAATTTTTTAAAATTTCTTGATTGCTTTTGCGTTATAAGATTCTGTCAAGTGCATTGGTAAAATCCCTGTACATATACAGCGAACCCATAGCAATAAGAGGTAAATTATTTTCCTTTGCGTAGGAATAAGCCGATTTTATACCGGTTTCGAGGTCATTGCACGCATAAGCCGGTATTCCATTATCGGAAAAACTTCCGGCGAGTGTCTGACAGTCAAGTGAACGTGGATTATCCGGCGTTACCGTGAAAACTATTTCCGTATGTTCACGGAGTATATCCGCATAACAGGTATAATCCTTATCCGCCATTACGCCGATAATAATAACAACTTTCTGTTTACTGAAACACTGTTCTAAAGTATGTGAAAGATTCTCCACACCGTCGGGATTATGTGAACCGTCGAAAATTACGAGAGGATTTTTCCGGAGAATTTCAAAACGTCCACTCCATTTGACATCTGCAAAACCGGATTTTATTGCACTGTATGGGATTTCAAGACCATTATTTTTAAGAATCTCGATACAGTTCAGGACGTTCACGGCGTTTGACAGTTGGTAAGTTCCGAGCAGGGAAAGGTTTATTTTCATACCCTTGTATGTGAAATGAGTTCCCGAAAGAGTATACACTGATTCGGGATAATTAAACAATATGTCTGACCAGTCCAGCGTGAAAAGTTCAGAATTTTTTTCACGGGCGGTTTTTTCAATGATTTCCGGCATATCTGCATCGCCGAAAAATACCGGACAATCCGGTTTGATTATTCCGGCTTTATGGGTGGCTATTTCGTCGATAGTTTTTCCTAAAATAGCCGTGTGGTCTTTCCGGACGTTAGTTACCACCGACAGCAGAGGAGCAGTTATAATATTTGTGGAATCGGTATCGCCACCCATACCACATTCTACTATGGCAATATCGCATTTTTTACGGGCGAAAAGTTCAAAGGCGACGGCGGTCAGTATTTCAAATTCTGTGGGCTTATCGGCCATGGATTCGCAGACCGGATATACAATATCCATAATTTCAGTAAAATCTTTTTCCGATATTTCCGTACAGTCTATGCGGAAATAATCGGTTATTCCGGTAAGAGCAGGTGACGAAAAATTTCCTGTTTTATATCCGGCACTCTTCAGGATTGCCGACAGCATCGCACAGAATGAACCCTTACCGTTAGTACCGGCAACATGGATTATTTTTGTCTTATTCTGCGGATTTCCGAGTTTTTCCATAAGTTCGGAGATTCTTTCAAGTCCGAGGTTTATACCACGTCCGGAGCAATCTCTTAAATATTTTACATATTCGTTATAATCCATAGTATGCACTTCTTTCATTGTATTTTAATTATTATATCATTTATGGATATAATTTGTCAAGATTGACAATTTTCTGAATTTTATGAAAAAAATTTCCGAAAAAGCCTTGACAAGCGGTATTTCATGTGATATAATTTAATGGTATCGTAAAAAGCGATAGTTGTTATCCTTGCCCATAGTGAGTTGTGGGCATAATTCAGGAGGAGGTGTATTTTTAATGGCAAAGGTATCCGCTAAGTACGAAGTAATGGTGGTTTTCAGCCTCAAGAACGGTGAAGAACCTATGAAGGCTCTTATCGAAAAGTTCAGACAGAGAATCGAAAGGCACGCCGAAGCTGTTGAAGTCAATGAAGATTGGGGTAAGCGTAAGCTTGCATATCCTATCGAGGACGAGACAGAAGGTTACTATGTTATTTATACTTTTGAGTCAAAGCCTGATTATCCGGCTGACCTCTCAAGAAGACTTAACATTACTGACGGTATTCTCCGTTCACTCGTTACTGTTATCGAATAATTTATGTTTTTTTAGGAGGCGGTTAAATGAATAAAGTTATTTTAGTAGGCAGGCTTACTGCTGACCCTGTACTCCGGCAGACACAGACAGGAAATATATCATGTAATTTTACTGTTGCTATAGACCAGAAATTTGCAAATAAGCAAACCGGTGCAAGAGGAGCTGATTTTATCAGGTGTATTGCATGGGGACAGACAGCAGAATTTGTTAATCGCTATTTCGGCAAAGGCAAGCTTATTGGTGTAGAGGGTGAACTCAGAAGTGGCAGTTATCAGGATAAAAATCACCCTGATGTTACACATTATACAACTGATGTATTTGTAAATAATGTTGAGTTTGTTGGCTCTAAGGCTGAATCCGGAGGAAGTGGTTACAATAATAACTATAATAACAATAGTTATGGTAATTATTCCGCACCACAGGGTAATTATAACCCACCGCCACAGGATAACTACAATAATAATTATCCGCCACAGAACACTTCAAATAATAATAATTATTTTGAAAAGTCTGCTGTTCCCGATAATAACAGTATGTCCTACGGAAATGTAAACGATTACGAGGAAATGCTCAGTGATGGCGATTTACCATTCTGAGTATAAAAACTACTATTTACGAAAGGAGTGTGTCACGTCCTTTAAGACGTGCGAGTTTTATTATGGAAAAGGAAAGAAATTCCCGTCCCTCAAAGAAGCCACGCAAGAAAGTTTGTATGTTCTGTGCTGACAGAATTGAGAAGATTGATTATAAAGACCTTGCCAAGCTCAGAAAATGCATGACTGAAAGAGCTAAGATTCTTCCCAGACGTGTAACAGGTACTTGTGCATATCACCAGCGTGAACTTACAGTAGCAGTTAAGAGAGCAAGACAAATTGCCCTGCTCCCTTATATCAGCGACTGATTATAAAAAAATACGGGAGGTATTTTTTACCTCCCTTTTTGCTATGTAAAACGCTCCCACGGCATCATTTAAGGGAGCGTGTGTTAAGTTACTGGTTGTTATATGAAATTGCTTCGTCTCTCCGGAACAGAAGTGATATAGACCATACCGCTGAAATTGCAACAAGTATATATACCGTTCGGCTGAGAAGACTTCCTGCACCGCCGAAAAGCCATGCAACGAGGTCAAATTCAAAAATACCAACCAATCCCCAGTTTATTCCCCCGACTATCAGGAGAATAAGTGCCAGTTTGTCCCACATATTGAGAACACCTCTTTATTCGGGATTTTTAGCGACGCTGTTCGTTGCCGGTCATAGCCGTCCGCAGAACTTAACGTCTGTTTCTATTATGACACCAAAAATAATTTATATACATGAAACACAAAAAAAGACTCTGCCATATGACAGAGTCCAGTGATGTGTATGTATAAGTTATTTATTTTACTTTACAATGAATTTTTCGATTTCATTGAAGAAATCTTCTGCATCATCGGTGTGTGCGTCGAGTTCGATTGGCTTTGAGAGGTCAAGGCTGAAGATACCCATAATTGACTTAGCATCAACAGCGTATCTGCCGGAAACGAGGTCGATGTCAAATTCATAACGCATAACGATTGTTACGAACTCCTTGACATCATTGATTGCCTGAAGAAAAATCTTTGTCTTTGTCATAGAAATTGCCTCCTGTTCAGAGATAGTTTTTTATTGTTTATTGCTTTTTTCACGGCTTTTCCCTACCGCACTTATATAATAACACGGTTTTTCCCGAATGTCAAGCCAATTCAGGCAATTTCGGCATTTTGATATAATCAGATATGGATTGTAATATTTTTTTTATTCACAACGAATAATTATTTATACTGCATAAAAATTACAGGGAAATTTTGTGCAGTATCAACATGACGATTTAAAGAATAATTT
>CAMWUB010000201.1 GCA_947177345.1 uncultured Ruminococcus sp.
AACATTGTATAATATTACTGAAACTACAGATATAATGCCATATGGCAGGAAAGGATTTATTTATTGTATGCTTTATGAAAAATCATGCGGAGCGATTGTTTACCGTAAATTTCACGGTAATACGGAAATTCTTCTTATCAAGCATATAAACAGTGGTCACTGGTCGTTTCCGAAAGGTCACGTTGAAACAGGTGAGACAGAAATCGAAACGGCTAAGCGTGAAATAAAAGAAGAAACCGCTATAGATGTTATTATTGACCCTACTTTCCGTGAAACTGTAACATATTCGCCTAAAAAAGATACTGTAAAAGTGGTTGTATATTTTCTGGCAAAGGCTAAAAATGTAAACTTCATACCTCAGGAGGAGGAAATCGCTGAAATACGTTGGGTAGATATTTCATATGCCGGAAATATACTGTCATATGAAAATGACCGCACTATTGTTACAAGAGCTAAGAACGCCATTAAAAACACTCACTGATTTTTTAGGGACTGCTTATGGCAGTCATTTTTTAATTTTTCTTGATTTCAGAAAGGGGAGGAAATATGCTGAAAAAAATTCTTGAAAAAAATTCGTGTGCAAAGTGTCGGCTATGCTGTATATTTGACCGTTACGATATATGGGAAACGCCTGTATTTACGCCGGAAATCCGTGACATGATACTCAAATCAAAACCGGAAACAAAATTTACAGAAAAGGACGGCGGTTATATTTTCAGAACTGAAAAATTTTCAGATGAGGGACTTTTTTCGTGTCCGGCACTGACAGAAAACGGTTGTATGTTAGGAGATGACAAACCTTTTGACTGTCGTATATGGCCATACAGAATCATGAATATTTCTGGCAGACGTGCTATAACAATTGCCTCTATATGCGAGGAGTTATATAACAGACCTCTTTCACAACTTGTGGGATTTCTGAAAGAGGGTCTTGCCGGTGAGATTTTCAGCTATGCGGATTCTCATCCGGAAATCGTAAAGCCATACTATGAGGGGTATCCGGTATTGATGTTTGAAACGGCAGAGTGATATAAAGGGGGAAATTTTGTGGAGAGTACAGAAAAAAAATATCTTTGTTTTGCGGATTTTGAGTTTACGTGTGGTTACTGTATACATAAACTCGATAGTGAAATACTTTCGTCAGGGGTTGTCATATGCGACGAAAATTACATAATACAGGAAAGATTCTATTGTACGTCAAGACCTAACCGCTATCCGAAAATGACGAAACAATGCAAGAAACTTACTAAACTTACACAGGAGGAAATAAATGATTCACCAGACAGCAACGACGTAATGAGTATCATTTTAAGACTTGTAAGAAAATATAATATTGATAAAATTTATGTATGGGGGAATTTTGACCGGACAGGTCTTTCCTCCGATACCAGACAACACCAGCGTTTCGGTAAGGATTGTGCTAATATACAGCGTGTAGGAAAACGAATCTATGATATACAGGACGATATTACAAAAAAACTTAATTTTCCCGAACCGGTCAATATAAAAGAACTTGCTTCAGCATTCGATTATAAACCGCTTTCGGGAAGTTTTCACAATGCCCTCAATGATGCCACTGCACTGTATGTAATATATAAGGCTGTATATATGGAAGATATATCAGATAATGAAAAACTTGCGGAAATACGACGTTCACGAATCGAAAAAATAGAAAAACGTCGTCAGGAGACTGAAAAAAAACAAAAAGAAACAGCTTTTTCCGTACCGCTTACCGATACAGAAAAGCTGTATTATTCTCATATGGACGAGAACAGCGAAGAAGCAAAGAAATTTATATATCTCCGGAGCAAGTTTGCAAGTTCAATGCAGAATAACCCCGAAAAAAATAATTTTCTTCTGCTTTATATGAAGACTCCGGAAAGATTCAAGGTCATTCCGAAGGAAAAATATAACAGAACTTTACAGGGATTATCCGAAAAAGCTGTAGACTTTGAAAGGGAAAATTTTTCTGAAATTCTGCTGAAAGAATGTATGAATTTCAGTTCTTTGGAAGTCAAGATATAATTATTTCAGTTTTGAATACGATAGTGTACGGGCAATGCCTTGTATATCGCCGGAAGTAATATTGACATCATTTTTCAGAGTATTAATAATTTCCTCGGTGACGGGTGAATTATTTTTATCTGTAGTTATGATTTCAGAATATTTCACGGCGATTTTATTTATATCAAGAACATTTTCAGCGTATTCACGAGCATTTTTTTCTATGTTCAGTCTTTCTGTGGGATTTTCAATGAGTTCTTTCAGAGCCTTGTATATTTCACCGGATTCATTAATTTCACCCATTTTTTCGACTGACGGTATTTTCATGCAGGCGTTATCCGGAATTTCTGAAAAACTTCCTATATCGTTCACGACGGCACACCGACCCTTAGCGAGAATACGCATCAGACTGCCACTTGTTTCGCCATTATAGGGATAGCGTAGATTTATGCAAATATCCGACATATCAATGTATTCCTTGAATTTTTCGATACTGGTATAACCTGTTATTGTTACGGAATCCTGAAGATTTCCGGAATTTATAAAGTTTTCAAGTTCCGCCTGAATATCCGGAGCAGGTTTACCGACAAGCATTAAATGAATGTTATCAAATTTTTTTCTTAGTTCTGAAAATGCTTTCAGAAGTGGTATTATTCTTTTAGTCCGATGTATTCCACCAAATGCGGAAATTATTACTTTATCCGCCTGAAAGTTATTTTTTATTTTTAATGATGTACTTTCAGTAAGCGGAAGTATTTCAGCATATAACGGAATTACAGTAACATTTCTTGCTATATTTTTTTCAAGTAATTTCCGTCTGGAATACTGACTGTGTACAATAATTCTGTCTGCCGAATCGGTGATATAACTGTTGAGTTCCATACCGTATAAATCGGGATTTGCTGAACCGTTCCGGAGTGCATTTATATAATTATCGCAATCCGGAAAATCATTGTCAATGAAAGTCCTGTACAGACTATAGTTTCCGTTACAGAGTGTGACGGCATAATGATAAAAAGCTCCGTGAAGATTGTAGTCATGAAGTACTACAGTTCCGTGATATTTTCTGATATACTGATACATATAAAAATGATATTCGGAATTTCCTACCTGAAAAATAGTATCTTTATAATTTTCGTAACGTATCGGATAGGCACGGTGACTATACAGCGAAACATTTGCCGGAAAATTACAATCTGCATTGTAGGTTTCTTCAACAAAAACATCTATATCAAAATACCTGCTCAATGCGTTTATTATGTCGTAACTGTAATCAGAAATACCGGATTCAAGAGGCGGTAGCGGTGTGAAAAATGCAATTTTTGATTTTGTATTTCCGGTCTTTGATAGTTTAATTTTGTTTATATTAATATTGTTTATAAGCGAAATTATATTATCATTTATCTTATCCCACCGGTATAATTCAAGACGTTTCATACCTTTTGCGGTGTACTCGGACAGAATTGTATTATCACTTAGCATTTTTGTCATGCCGTCGGCTATGGACTGGTCAATATTAGCATTGATTAGCATTGCGGAATCTCCGGCGATTTCTTTAAGACTGGAATTATCGGCGGTAAGTACCGGAGTACCACACGCCCACGCCTCGACTATAGGCAAGCCAAAACCCTCGTATTTTGACGGAAAAGCCATAAGAGTAGCAAGATTATAGAATTTAAGTAATTCCTCATCCGAAACAAATCCGGTAAAAATCACATCTTTTCCGACGTTATGCGATACCGCAACGGATTTAAGATTTTTAAGACCGTTTTCGGATAACTTGCATACAACAACAAGCTGATATGAATTTCTTATATTTTCCGGAAGTAGTGAATAAGCACGAATAAGACCGTCGAGATTTTTACGACTATCTTCACCACCGGTACACATGATAAAAGGCTTTGTTATACCGAACTTATCAAGCATTAAAGACTTTTCAGTATTATTTATGTCAATGATTCTGTAACGGTCATCGACTGCACCCCATATTGTATGGATATTTTCCGGACTGAATTTCAGATAATTCACGAGGTCATTTTTCACACTGTCGGAAATTACAAACAATTCGTCAGACCACCGGAGATTTTCGACGCATTTCATGTACCAGTCATAAGTATTTTTATCGGATAAATATTTTTCTTTCATAACATACGGAATTATATCATAGACTGTAATAATTACTTTAACACCGGTAAACCATTCTTTTTTGTATTGTATAA
>CAMWUB010000202.1 GCA_947177345.1 uncultured Ruminococcus sp.
TCCTAAAGTATAATAAACTCCGTCTTTTTCAGCGAGAACTATTTCATAACCACTTAAGAGTAATATTTCATCGTTTTCAGAACTTTCAGCCATTACATAGAAAGTAATATGATAAAGATTATCAGTATTATTTTTAACTTCCGTATAGAAATCCTTTTCAAAAATTTCGTCGAAAGATTCCAAAAATTCTTTTATAAATTCTTCGCTGTTATCGGAAGTTTTTTCGATACGCAAGCGAGTTATTTTAAAGTCTTCACCTGCCTGCTCTGTAAGATTTTCACGTTGGTTTTCAAAGGATTTTTCAAGACCATATGAATAATTTTTTTCAAGAAAAGCGGTCATATTTTCTATATACGCCGGATAGAGACAGTTTTTAAATGATTCAAAATCATTTTCCGCAAATGATATGAAATATTTTTCAAGAGTTAAAATTAATTCTTTCGGGTAATCGTCTTCATTGAAGTAAAGTTTAGTACCGTCATGACTATAACGGTATTCACCTAAATTGTAATCCTTGTCGTTTTCTTCGGGAGTTATTATTTCACCTAATTCACCCTCGGCAACAAAGGGTATTTTGTTACCACAGGCGGTAAGCATACAACAGCATAGTATCAATATCAAAAGTTTCTTCATGTTCCTACCTCATATCATGTTATATTAAATAATAACTTCCTGACCTGTAAAATTTATTTAGCTCTCTGCTTAGCACGCTGGGAGTTATTGAGTATTCTTTTACGTATTCTTAGGGATTCAGGAGTTACTTCAAGAAGTTCGTCATCGGCAAGAAATTCAAGACAGTCTTCAAGGCTTAGTATTCTGTGTGGTACAAGTCTTAAAGCGTCGTCGCTACCGCTTGCACGTGTATTTGTGAGATGTTTTTTCTTGCATACATTTACAACGAGGTCATCCGTTTTAGGAGATGCTCCTACTATCATACCTTCATAGACCTGTGTTCCTGCCGGTATGAAAAGCTGTCCACGTTCCTGAGCATTATATAAACCGTAAGTTACAGCCTCACCGGTCTCGAATGATACAAGAGAGCCGGTTTTTCTACGTTCAATATCGCCCTTGTAAGCCTCATAGCCCTCAAAAACATGGCTCATAATGCCCTCGCCCTTTGTATCTGTCAGAAACTCGCTCTTATATCCGAAAAGTCCACGTGCCGGAATAAGAAACTCTATTCTTGTACGGCTACCCTGTGGGTGCATATTGGTCATTTCGCCCTTTCGACTACATACCTTTTCCATTACAGAACCTACACAATCATCAGGAACATCAATAACAAGGCGTTCAATCGGTTCAAGTTTTCTGCCGTCCCCGCCCTCTTTGTAGAGTACACGGGGTGTTGATACGGAAAGTTCATAGCCCTCACGACGCATATTTTCTATCAGTATCGAAAGATGCATTTCACCACGTCCGGCAACACTGAATGAATCTGTGGTATCGGTTTCGGTTACACGAAGTGAAACATCTTTCAGGAGTTCACGGAAAAGACGTTCACGGAGTTGACGGGATGTTACATATTTTCCCTCACGTCCGGCAAACGGACTGTCATTTACAGAGAATGTCATTTCTACAGTTGGTTCACTTATTTTGACAAACGGTAACGGTTCGGGAGTATCAACCGCACAGATAGTATCGCCTATGGTGATATTTTCGATACCGGAAATCCATACTATATCTCCTACTGTAGCTTGCTGTACTGGTACACGATTTAACCCTTGTATCTGCAACAATGATACTATTTTTGAATTATAATTTTTCTTTGATTCCGTATAATCGCATACTGTAATCTGCTGATTTACCTTAATATTACCACGCACAACACGTCCGATACCTATTCTGCCTACATAGTCGTTATAGTCGATAGAAGAAATAAGCATCTGAAGCGGTTCGTCTTCGTTGCCTTTGGGAGCTTCGATATAGTTTATGATAGTATCGAAAAGCGGTTTGAGGTCTGTACCGGTCTCGTACTGACTAAGTGAGGCTGTTCCGCTACGTCCGGAACAGAACAGTATAGGACTTTCAAGCTGTTCCTCATTTGCATCGAGGTCTAAAAGGAGTTCAAGGACTTCGTCGCCTATTTCGTCAAGACGTGCGTCGGGTCTGTCAATTTTGTTGACGACTACTATTATTTTATGACCCATTTCAAGAGCTTTCGACAAAACAAAACGTGTCTGAGGCATAGGACCTTCAGCGGCGTCGACAAGAAGAAGTACACCATCAACCATTTCAAGAACACGTTCGACTTCTCCGCCGAAATCAGCGTGACCGGGGGTATCAATAATATTTATTTTGATGTCATTGTACATAACGGAAGTATTTTTTGCAAGAATTGTTATACCTCTTTCACGTTCAATGTCGTTAGAGTCCATGACCCTTTCGGCGACGTTCTGATTTTCACGGAAAACGCCACCTTGTTTTAACATCTCGTCGACAAGTGTAGTTTTACCATGGTCAACGTGGGCAATAATAGCAATATTTCTCAAATCGTTTCTAATCATTTTAGATTCCTCCGAATTATTTTTTTATATTATGAATTTCCGGCAAAGGAAGTCAGAAATATTCAATGTATACAGTAAGATTATTTTCACAGGCTTTTTTAAACATATCAATAAGTATTTCAAGAACTTCATGACTTTCCGGAAAATTTATTTTTGAGGTATCAATATTTTCAAGTTGATATAAAGCCGTCAGAATGTCGGGGACTTTCCAGTAGTTGTTTTCAAATTCTAAAGATAACTGATAGTATTCTGCAAGACCTGTCCAGCCGTCTTTATCAGGTGGGATAATATCAAGAATATCACAGAAATATCCAGCCCATAGGTGAATTTTTTCAACGGGTTTGTTTCCGTCATAAAGACAGAAAGTATATTCCGGTTCGCTCTCAAAGCCGTCATAATAGGTATAATTTTCAATCATATTTGTACCTCATAGCAGAATAAATATATTTATGAACATTATCATATAAATTCCGTGCAGAATAACTTTTTTTCCGGACATAAAAAAGTCCCTGCATATGCAAGGAAATAAAATAACCCCGAAAAATTTTTCGGGGAATTTCTGGTGGGAGAGGATGGATTCGGACCATCGAAGCTGAAAAGCAACAGATTTACAGTCTGCCCCCTTTGGCCACTCGGGAACTCTCCCATAATATAAAGAAAAATTTTCCGGAAATTCCGGTAAAATGGAGCTGGTGGACGGACTCGAACCCCCGACCTGCTGATTACAAATCAGCTGCTCTACCAACTGAGCTACACCAGCTTTAATAATTTTTTATGTTTGTCCCACTCGACTTATTTATTATATCATATAATTTCTGATTTGTCAAGTGTTTTTTTAAAATTTTCTGAAAAAATTTTTTTAGTCGAGGCGACAGGACTCGAACCTGCGGCATCTTGGTCCCAAACCAAGCACTCTACCAAACTGAGTTACGCCTCGTAAAGCATTTAAATTATATCACATAAATTACGATATGTCAAGTGATTTTTGATAAATCGTGATTTTAAACAAAAAAAACAATAATTATTGTATAAGATTACAAAAAATATACTGTCACAAATAATGTGACAGCATATTATAAAATCATTCTTCTTCTTCTGATGTTTCTTCAGGTGCTGAAACTTCTTCGGCAGTTTCTTCAGAAGTTTCTTCTGTGATTTCTTCCTTAGTATCAGCTGATTCGTCAGAAATTTCAAATTCTATGTCTTCGTCCTCATCCTCATCATAGAAATCCTCATCGAAATCGTCAAAATCATCGTAATCATCTTCTGAATTGTCTTTGAGCAGATGTTTTACAACTGTTCCTACAGCTGCAACAGCACCTACAACGAGTACACCAGCTAAAAATTTATTCATTTTTATTCCTCTTTTCTCCGCAAGATTTTTTATTTATCGAACCGCTTGCGAACGGTTTGCGATAAGCATGAAAATATTATAACATACTTTTCAGACAATTGCAATACTTTACATATTATTTTACATATTATTTGTTAAAAACATCAGAATTGATATGGCAGTTATTGGTGCAGTTTCACAGCGGAGTATTCTTTTTCCTAACCATACACGTACCGCACCGGATTCAACAGCGGATTGTGTTTCTTCGGGGTCAAAACCGCCCTCACTTCCGACAACAAGACCGATTGTTTTAACGTCTTTGAAATCGACATCACGGAAAGAAATTCCGCCCTGATCCTCGTAAAGAATAATAGT